>NZ_DKJX01000042.1:0-20511 GCF_002454935.1 Massilia sp. UBA6681 | reverse complement strand
GGCCACCACCGTGACGCGCATGGCGTCGCCCAGGCTGTCGTCGAATACCGCACCGAACTTGATGATCGCATCGTCGCCCGTCTGGGCGCAGATGGTGTTCATCACCAGCTTGGTTTCGCGCAGCCGCAAGGTCTCTTCGGAGGCGGCGATGTTGACCAGGACCCCGCGCGCCGCGCGCAGGTTGTTGCCATCGAGTAGGGGACAGGCGATCGCCTCCTCGGCCGCCTTGACGGCGCGGTCCTCGCCGGCGTGCTGGGCCGAGCCCATCATCGCCATGCCGGTCTGGCGCATCACCGTGCGCACGTCCTCGAAATCGACGTTGACCATGCCGGGCACGGTGATGATCTCGGCGATGCCAGTGACCGCCTTGCTCAATACCTCGTCGGCGGCGGCAAAGGCGCTTTTCTGGGTGATGTCGTCGCCCAGGACTTCCTCGAGACGGCTGTTGAGCACGATGACCAGCGAATCGACGCAGCGCGCCAGGGTGGCGATGCCTTCCTCGGCCACGCGCATGCGTCGCGGGCCCTCGAAGTCGAAGGGCTTGGACACCACCCCGACCGTCAGGATGCCCAGCTCGCGCGCCACTTCGGCGACCACGGGGGCTGCGCCGGTGCCGGTGCCGCCGCCCATGCCGGCGGTGAGAAAGACCATGTCGGCGCCCTTGAGCGCCTCGGCGATGACGGCGCGCTCGCGCACCGCGCTTTCGCGCCCGACGATCGGGTCGCTGCCGGCGCCGAGGCCGCCCTCGCCGAGCTGGATGCGCTTCTCGACCTTGGTATTCGACAGGGCCTGGGCGTCGGTGTTGGCGCAGATGAATTCGAAGGAGGCCAGGCCGGACGAGGCCATGTGGCTGACGGCATTGCCGCCGGCGCCACCCACGCCGATTACCTTGATGACCGTTTCAGGTTGGGGGAAATTTGATTCGGACAAGAAACACTCCGTATGAAAAGATAAAGCCGGCATGCCGCTCCATGCGTCGCGACTTGCGCCGTGGACTGCAGAGCCCATAAGACTACTGGCAAAGGGTGCGCACACGAAAGGTCGAAAACGTTTCAAACGCAAGCATTTGTAATAACGCGTGCAAGCCGAAAGGAAGCATGGCTGACGTATGCACATCAGCCATGTATCCAGGAGAAAGAGTCAGTTCCCAGTGGAAATCAATCGATCCCGCGCGGAGCGGTTTGCGGCCTCAGGTGTCTTGCCCCAGTTCCAGGTCGGTGCTGATCTGCTCACGCAGCACGAACTTCTGGATCTTGCCGGTCACCGTCATCGGGAAGGCCTCCATGAAACGCACGTAGCGGGGAATCTTGTAGTGCGCGATCTGGCCGCGGCAGAAAGCCTGGATGTCCTCGGCGCTGGCCTGCATGCCGGGACGCAGGATGATGCAGGCGCACAGTTCCTCGCCGTACTTCGTGTCGGGCACGCCGATGCACTGGACGTCCTGGACCTTCGGATGGCGGTACAGGAACTCCTCGATCTCGCGCGGATAGATGTTCTCGCCGCCGCGGATCACCATGTCCTTGCAGCGCCCGACGATCGAGGCGAAGCCGTGTTCGTCGATCACCGCCAGGTCGCCGGTATGCAGCCAGCGGGCGCTGTCGATGGTGGCCCGGGTCTTCTCTTCGTCGTCCCAGTAGCCGAGCATGACCGAATAGCCGCGCGTCAGCAGTTCGCCCTTGACGCCGCGCGGGACGATCGCGCCGTTCGCGTCCACCACCTTGCACTCGATGTGCGGATGGACGCGGCCGATGGTGGTCACGCGCAGCGTCACCGGGTCGTCCACCGAACTCTGGAACGACACCGGCGAGGTCTCGGTCATGCCGTAGGCGATCGTGATCTCCGCCATGTGCATGGTCTGCATGACCCGGTTCATCACTTCGGCCGGGCAGGGCGAGCCTGCCATGATCCCGGTGCGCAGCGTCGACAGGTCGTAGCGCGCGAAGCCGGGGTATTCGAGCAGGGCGATGAACATGGTGGGCACGCCGTGCAGGCCGGTGCAGCGCTCGGCCTGGACGGTCTCCAGCACGGCCTCCGGGTCGAAGCCGGCGCTCGGGAATACCATGGTAGCGCCGTGCGTCACGCAGGCCATGTTTCCGAGCACCATGCCGAAGCAGTGGTAGAGCGGCACCGGGATGCACAGGCGGTCCGCGCTCGTCAGGCGCATCGCCTCGCCGACGAAGAAACCGTTGTTCAGGATATTGTGGTGGCTTAGCGTCGCCCCTTTGGGTGCGCCGGTGGTGCCCGAGGTGAACTGGATGTTCACCGGATCGTCGAACTGCACCGCGTCCGCCACCTGGCGCAGGCGCGCCAGCGCCTCGGTGCCCGGCGGGGCCAGCAGCATGTCGAAATTCAGCATCCCGGCCGTGGCCTCGGGACCGAGGCGGATCACGTGACGCAGGTGGGGCAGGTTGTTGTCCTGCAGTGGCGTGGCGCCGCCGCGGGCCAGCGCGGGCACGACGTCGCGCACCATCGCGAGGTAGTCGCTGGTCTTGAAGCCGGGGGCCAGGATCAGGGCGCTGCACTGGACCTTGTCCAGTGCGTAGGCGAGTTCGGAGCGGCGGTAGGCCGGGTTGATATTGACCATGACCAGCCCGGCGCGCGCGGTGGCGAACTGCACCAGCACCCATTCCGCGCAATTCGGCGCCCAGATGCCGACCCGCTGGCCCGGCGCCAGCCCCAGTGCCAGCAGGTTGGCGGCCACGCGCGAGACCCGTTCGTCGAATTCGGCGTAGGTCCAGCGGATTCCCTGGAAAGGCGCCACCAGGGCCTCGCGCCCGCCGTGACGGGCGGCGATCTCCGCCAGGTGGGCGCCGATCGATGCGCCGATCAAGGGAATATTGCTGGGTCCATGAACATAGCTCCATTGCTGCATAGTTGTCTCCTGATTGTATGTGCTTGCTCGCTCTAGCTTAGCCGCCATCAGGCGCGCTGACTGTTCACGCAACAACAATTGCCTGAAAGATCGGCATTCCAGGGAAACGGCCGGCCTCAGCGAAAAGCGGAGGCGCGCAAGGCGGCCAGGTCGCGAATGTCGATGCTGCCGTAGCGCGCTTCGACGATGCCCTCCTGTTCGAGGTGGCGCAGGGCGCGGTTGACGATGCCGCGCGAGACCCCGGCCAGGAAAGAGAGCTCTTCCTGCGAAAGCTGGAGCGTCATGGTGGTGCCGGGATACAGCACCGGGTTGAACAGTTCGGCCAGGCACAGGGCCACGTGGCGCTCCGGCGCATACGAGCGCAGGTGCTCGCAGCGGATCACGAACTGCGCCAGCCGGGTATTCAGCTGGCCGATCAGATAGTGGTTGAACGCGATGCTCTCGGCCAGCAGCCAGTGGAAGGTATCGGCGGGCACCTGGGCCACCCGGCATTCGCGCAGCGCCACCACATCGTAGGGGCGGCGTTCGTGCTTGAACACCGAGCCCTCGCCGAACCAGCCGCCGCGCGGGATGCCGATCAGGGTGGTCGGCTTGCCGTCGGGGCCCACATTGGACACCTTGACCAGGCCTTCGACCACGCCGTACCAGTAGTCGGAGCGCTGCCCGTTCCTGCAGATGGCTTCGCCGGGGCCGGCACCGGACTCGGACACATCCCGCAGGACCCGCTCCAGCTGCTCCCCGGTCAATAACTGCCCCCAGGCGGAAGACGCGACGAAATCCCTCACTGCTCCAGTTGCCATTGCCCTTGCCCGCCCCGTCATGCAAACAAAGCAGTATTCTAGTCCGTTTGCCGGGCGCCGGCCGGGCGCACGGCTGCGCTAGAATCACGCCATGAGGATGCGCAAGAAAGCGGAATTGCCGGTGAAGGATTGCCTGCAGTGCGGGCGTCCGTTTGCGTGGCGCAAGAAATGGGCGCGGGACTGGGACCAGGTCAAGTACTGCTCCGAGCGCTGCCGCCGCACGGCCCGGGGCGGATCGGTAGCACCATGAACATCGACGCGCAGCGTTTTCGCATCGACGGCGAACACAGGGTCCGCCTGGCCGAGCTGCCGACCCAGGTCGCGCCCGTGTACCGCTCGAAGCAGCACTACCGCGAGATCCTCGCCAGGCACGTTGCCAAGCTCAGCGCCCGGCAGCAGGTCCTGTTCGCGTCGAACAGCCACGCGATCCTCCTTATCTTCCAGGCGATGGATGCGGCGGGAAAGGACGGCGCCATCAGGCACGTGATGTCGGGCGTGAATCCGCAAGGCTGCCAGGTGCACAGCTACCAGCATCCGGCCCCGCGGGAACTGCAGCACGATTTCCTCTGGCGTACCACGGTCGACCTGCCGGAGCGCGGGCGCATCGGCATCTTCAACCGCTCCTATTATGAAGAGGTGCTGATCGCGCGCGTGCATCCGGAGATCCTGCGCAGCGAAGGGGTGCCGGCGGCCGCCGACGAGGAGGCAGTCTGGCGCGAGCGCTACCGCTCGATCCGCAACCTGGAGCGACACCTGGTCTCCAACGGCACCCGGATCATCAAGTTCTTCCTGCACGTCTCGCGCGAAGAACAGAAGAAGCGCCTGCTCGCGCGTATCGACGATCCGAAGAAGAACTGGAAATTCACGCTGTCCGACATCCAGGAGCGGGCCTACTGGCCGGCCTACATGGCGGCCTACGAGGAATGCCTGGCGCGCACCAGCACGCGGGCCGCGCCATGGTACGTGGTGCCGGCGGACGACAAGAAGAACGCGCGCCTGATCGTGTCCCGGATCGTCCTCGACGCGCTGCGCGAACTCGGGCTGCGCTATCCCCGGGCGGACGCGCGCCAGCGCGAAGCCTTGCAGGCGATTCGCCGGCGCCTGCTCGATTGACCCGGCCCGCTGCCGGCTCGCGTTGCCACAAGTAATTGTCAAACGTATACTGGACACCGTAGCGGCGTTTCGCTCGTCTTCCAATCAGGTGTCCCGTGAGCTTGTTTCAACATATCGTCTTGATGATCCTCCTGGTGCTGGCCGCCGGCTTCCTTTCGCTCACGGAGATCGCCTTTGCCGGCGCGCGCAAGATCAAGCTCAAGCTGCTTGCCGAGGCCGGCGACGAGCGTGCCGTGCAGGTGATGGCGCTGCAGATGCACTCGGCGGAGTTCTTCGCCGCTTCCCAGATCGGCCTGAACGCGATCGCGATCCTGGGCGGCATCCTGGGCGAGGGCGCGCTGCGGCCCTTCTTCATCGACTGGGTGTCGACGGTGTACGTCGGCCCGGCGCTGGACAACATCGGCTTCGCGCTGTCCTTCCTGTTCGTCACCTGCCTGTTCATCCTGTTCGCGGACCTGATGCCCAAGCGCCTGGCCATGATCGCACCCGAGCGCATCGCCATCGCGGTGATCAAGCCGGTCCAGCTATACATCCGGATCTGCAAACCTTTCGCATGGGCGCTGAACCTGGTCGCCAACCTGATCTTCCGCATCTTCAAGATCGAGACCACGCGTGAGGACAGCATCACCTTCGACGAGATCTCCGCCGCGGTGGAAGCGGGCGCCCAGGCCGGCGTGCTGCAGAAGCAGGAACAGCATTTCATCGAGAACGTGTTCGAGCTGGAGTCGCGCTCGGTGGCCTCGGCCATGACCAACCGCGACAGCGTGGTGTATTTCACCCTGACGGAAAACGAGACCAGCATCCGCCAGAAGGTGGCGGGGCATTCGAAGTTCCCGGTCTGCGACGGCACCATCGACCGGGTGATCGGCTACGTGGATACGCGCGACATCCTGGTGCGGCTCCTGAACAAGCAGTCGGTGTTCCAGCTGAACGAATCGAGCGTGCGCACCGTCCTGATCATCCCGGACACGCTGACCCTGTCCGAGCTGCTCGACAAGTTCCGCGCCACCAAGGAAACCTTCGCGGTGGTGATCAACGAGTACGCCCTGGTCATGGGCGTGATCACGCTGAGCGACATCATGCTGACCGTGATGGGCAGCTGGGGCAGTCCGCTGGACCAGGATGACCAGATCATGCAGCGCGAGGATGGCTCATGGCTGATCGACGGCAGCACGCCGGTGGGCGACGTCAAGCGCACCGTCGGCCTGGAAAGCCTGCCGGACGAGGAAAACTACGAGACCGCGGCCGGCTTCATGATGTACATGCTGCGCAAGGTCCCCAAGCGGACCGACAGCGTCGAATACATGGGGGTCAAGTTCGAGGTGCTGGACGTCGACCACTACCGGATCGACCAGCTATTGGTTCGGATCCTGCCGCCGCCGCACGGCGAGCCGGGGTCTAGCAACTAGCCCAGTTCCTCCACCAGCTGCGGCAGGACCTCGAACAGGTCGCCCACCAGGCCGTAGTCGGCCACCGAGAAGATCGGCGCTTCCGGATCCTTGTTGATGGCGACGATGGTCTTCGAGTCCTTCATGCCGGCCAGGTGCTGGATCGCGCCCGAGATGCCGACCGCGATGTACAGGGTCGGGGCGACAATCTTGCCGGTCTGGCCGACCTGCCAGTCGTTCGGCACGAAGCCGGCGTCGACCGCGGCGCGCGAGGCACCCATGGCGGCGCCCAGCTTGTCGGCCAGGGGCTCCAGCAGCTTGAAGTTCTCGGCCGAGCCGATGCCGCGGCCGCCCGACACGATGATCTTGGCGGCGGTCAGTTCCGGACGGTCCGACTTGGCCAGCTCGCGGCCGACGAAAGCCGACTTGCCCACGTCGCCAACGGCGGCGATCTGCTCCACGGCAGCCGAACCACCGCTTGCGGCGGCGTCGAAGGCGGTGCCGCGCACGGTGATGACCTTCACCGCGTCGCCCGACTGGACGGTGGCGATGGCGTTACCGGCATAGATCGGCCGCTCGAAGGTGTCCGGGGACGCGACCTTGGTGATTTCCGAGATCTGGGCCACGTCCAGCTTGGCGGCGACGCGCGGCAGGATGTTCTTGCCGTAGGCGGTGGCCGGGGCCAGGATGTGCGAATAGCTGCCGGCGATCGCCAGGATCTGCTCGGCGACGTTCTCGGCCAGGCCAGCCAGCAGATGCGGCGCGTCTGCGACCAGCACCTTGGCGACGCCCGCGATGCCAGCGGCCGCTTCGGCGGCGGCGCCGCAGCCCGAGCCGGCGACCAGGATGTGGACCTCATTTGCACCTCCTTCGCCGCATTGAAGCGCCGCGGTCACGGTGTGGTGGGTGGCGCCCTTGAGGGAGCCGTTGTCGTGTTCTGCAATGACGAGTGCGACCATGTTCGCTACCTCCTAGATAACTTTGGCTTCAATGCGCAGCTTGCTTACCAGGGTCGCCACGTCCGGCACTTTCACGCCGGCCGAGCGCTTGGCCGGCTCGACCACTTTCAGGGTCTTCAGGCGCGGGCTCACGTCGACGCCCAGGTCTTCCGGCTTGACGGTTTCCAAAGGCTTCTTCTTGGCCTTCATGATGTTCGGCAGCGTCACGTAGCGCGGCTCGTTCAGGCGCAGGTCGGTGGTGACAATGGCCGGCAGGGTCAAGGCCACGGTTTCCAGGCCGCCGTCGACTTCGCGGGTCACGGTGACTTTACCGTCTTCCAGCACCACTTTCGATGCGAAGGTGGCTTGCGGCCAGCCCAGCAGGCTCGCCAGCATCTGGCCGGTCTGGTTTGAATCGTCGTCGATCGCCTGCTTGCCCAGGATGATCAGCTGTGGCTGTTCCTTGTCGGCCAGCGCCTTCATGATCTTGGCCACGGCCAGCGGCTCGGTCTCGACGCCCGTCTCGACCAGGATGCCGCGGTCGGCGCCGATCGCCATGCCGGTACGCAGGGTTTCCTGGCACTGGGCGCTACCTACCGATATCGCCACCACCTCTAGAACCTCCCCGGCTTCCTTCAGGCGCACCGCTTCTTCCAGCGCGATCTCGTCGAACGGGTTCATCGACATTTTGACGTTGGCGATATCCACGCCGCTGCCATCGGATTTGACACGGATCTTGACGTTGTAGTCAACCACGCGCTTGACGGGTACCAGGACTTTCATGTGCGTCTCCTCAATGTGCTACTGCGCGTCGGGCTGTGCCTCGGGACGGGCCTGGGCGAAGGCCTCCAGCGCTTCGCAGCGCGCGGCAATCGCGGCGATGGTCGGGTAGGTCGACAGATCGCACTCGAAGCGGCGCGCGTTGTACAGCTGCGGGATCAGGCAGCAGTCGGCCATGGTCGGGGTGTCGCCATGGCAGAACAGCCCGGTCGCGGGGCTGCGCACCAGCTCGCGTTCGAGGGCCGTCAGGCCCAGCGCGACCCAGTGGCGGTACCAGGCGTTGCGGCGCTCCTCAGGCAGGCCCAGCTCGCCGCCGAGGTACTTCAGCACGCGCAGGTTGTTCAGCGGGTGGATGTCGCAGGCGATCATCTGCGACAGGGCGCGCACGCGCGCGCGCCCGGCCGCATCAAGCGGCAGCAGCGGCGCTTGCGGGCGGGTCTCGTCGAGGTACTCGATGATGGCCAGCGATTGCGCCAGCACCAGGTCATCAATCTCGAGCACCGGCAGCAGGTGCTGGGGATTCAAGGCATCGAAGGCGGGGGCGAACTGCTCGCCGCCGTTCTTCGACAGGTGCACGTGCAGGTGCTCGGCCGCCAGGCCCTTCAGGTTCAGGGCGATGCGCACCCGGTAGGACGCGGAGCTGCGAAAGAAGGTATGCAGCTTCATCACGCGCTCTTGACGATGTCGACCGTGATCGGCGTGAGGCCGTCGATTGAGCCGACCATGCGCTGGCCCGGGGTCACCGCGCCGACGCCTTCGGGTGTGCCGGTCATGATCAGGTCGCCGGGACGCAGCTCGAACAGGGTCGAGAGCTGGGCGATGGTTTCGTTCACGTTCCAGATCAGCTTGGCCAGGTCGCTGCTCTGTACGGTCTTGCCGTCCACCGTCAGGGCGATGGCGCCGGCGTCGAGCGCGCCGCTGTCGGCGATGCGCGTGATCGGGCCGATCGGCGCCGAGTAGTCGAAGGCCTTGCCGATCTCCCAGGGGCGGCCCTGCTCGCGCATGCGCATCTGCAGGTCGCGCCGGGTCATGTCCAGGCCGACGGCATAGCCGAAGATGTGGCCAGCTGCGTCCTCGACGGCGATGTCGCGGCCGCTTCTGCCGATCGCCACCACCAGTTCGATCTCGTAATGATAGTTCTCGGTGCGCGGCGGGTAGGGCAGGGCCACCGTGGCGCCGGCCGCAACCGGCACCACCGATTCGGCGTCGTTCGGCTTGCAGAAGAAGAAAGGCGGCTCGCGGTCCGGGTCGAAGCCCATCTCGCGCGCATGGGCCGCATAGTTGCGGCCGACGCAGTAGATGCGGCGCACCGGGAAAGCGGCGTCGCTGCCGTTGACGGGAAGGCCGACGATGGCCTGGGCGGGGAAGATGAAGTTGTCGCTCATGGTGCTTAAGTCCGTATTGATGGTTTATTCGGGCAGGAATTCTTCGCGCAGCTGGCCGATCGCCTCGAGTACCGGGCGGTCCGAGAAGCTGAACAGCACCGCGTCTTCGAGCGCTTCCAGCGCCAGCGTGGCCCAGGAAGGCACCACGAAGGTGTCGCGCGGCGCGAAGTCGAAGCGGCGGCCGCCGATGACGGCGGTGCCGCGGCCTTCCACCACGCTGTAGACGGTGCCGTCGGTGCTGCGGTGGGGCAGGCCGCGAAAGCCCGCCGGCAGCAGCTGCATGCAGGCGCCGATGGTGGGCATCGGGGCGCCGCCATTGAGCGGGTTCACGTAGCGCAGCTTGACGCCCAGCCAGGCGTCGATCTCCTGCTGGCGGCGCAGGGTCTCGAGCGCCTCGCGCGAGCGCTCGTAGGGATAGTTGAAGATCGGCGAGCTGGCGCCGCTGTGCTGGTGGCGCACCGGCGCCATGTTGTTGCCGTAGGCCGCGAAGCTGCGTCCCTCGGGGCGCGCGATCGGCTGGCTGGCGCTGTCGCCGTTCTCGGCGAAGCCGCTGCTGAAGAAGCGGATGGTCGGGATGTCCAGGCCGTCGAGCCAGACCACTGGTTCGCTGCTTCCATCGATGCCCGGGTTGCCGTGGTCGTGCCAGGCCCAGGCCGGGGTCAGGATGAAGTCGCCCGGCTGCATCATGGTGCGCTCGCCGTCGACCGCGGTGTAGGCGCCCTTGCCCTGGACGATGAAGCGCAGGGCCGACTGGGTGTGGCGGTGGGCCGGCGCGATCTCGCCCGGCAGGATCAGCTGCAGGCCGGCATACAGCGACCGGGTGATCGAGGCGCTTCCCTTCAGGCCCGGGTTCTCCAGGATCAGCACGCGGCGCACGGCTTCCTCGGCCGAGATGACTTCGCCGGCGCGGGTCAGGTGCGGCAGCACGTCTTCATAGCGCCACAGCGCGGCTTCGTAGTCGGGCGTGGGCTGGCGCGGCACCAGCGTGTGCAGGGATTCCCACAGCGGGGACAGGTGCAGGGCCTGCATGTCCTGGTAGAGCGCGCGGCGCGCGGCCAGCAGCTCGTGCTGGGCCAGTTCCTTGTTCATGTCTTGTTCTCCTCGTGATGTCGTCAAGCGTCCGGCGCCAGGCAGTTCTCGGCGTTCCAGTCGTACAGCCAGGCCAGGGCCTCGTAGAAGCCGGCGGCGCTGCGGCCTTTCCACAGTTCGTTGCGCACCAGGCGCTCGACGCCGGCGGCGTGGTACAGGCGCCCCATCTCGCGTACCGACAGCACCACCCGCGCGGTGCGGGCGATGCGCGAGCGCTGGTAGAGGGCGAACGCGGCGGCCAT
This sequence comes from Massilia sp. UBA6681, assembly GCF_002454935.1. Lineage (NCBI taxonomy): Bacteria > Pseudomonadati > Pseudomonadota > Betaproteobacteria > Burkholderiales > Oxalobacteraceae > Massilia > Massilia sp. UBA6681. Next base: position 9,904 of record NZ_DKJX01000042.1, on the reverse strand, counting down.
GTCGTAGTCGCAGTGGCGCACCGCCGCGGCGAGGGTGACCGCGTCTTCCAGCGCCATGCAGGCGCCCTGGGCCAGGTACTGCATCATCGGATGGGCGGCGTCGCCCAGCAGGGTGATGCGGCCGTCGGTCCAGTTGTCCACCGGGTCGCGGTCGGCGGTGCTCCAGCGGCGCCAGCTCGAGGGCAGGTGCAGCAGCTTGCGCGGCAGCTCGTCGATGCCGGTGAAGTAGGACAGCACTTCCTCCTTGCAGCCGTCGCTCACGCCCCAGCTTTCCTGCTCGCGGCTGTGGAAGGTGACCACCAGGTTGTACTGGTCGCCGCCGCGCAGCGGGTAGTGCACCAGGTGGCAGTTGGGGCCGGCCCAGACCACCGGGGCGTTCATGCGCAGCTTCTCGGGCATGTCGGCCACCGGCACCACGGCGCGGTAGACCACGTGGCGAGCGGCGCACACCCAGGATGTGCATGATCGGGAAGATGCGGGTGCGGCGGAAGTAATCCTTGGCGGCGGCCACCGGGTCCGGGAACAGCCAGCCGATGTTCGGCGTGCCGGGCTCCACGTCGGGCGCGCGCGGCGCCACGTAGGCGTCGATCTCGCCCTTGGCCAGCAGGCTGGAGATGGTCTCGCCCTCGGGTGCGTCTTCCAGGCGCACGTCCGGCGGCAGCGCCAGCTTGATCTTCTCCGGGCGGCCGGCATGCGAGATGCCGCCGCGCACCCAGGTCACGTCGGACGGCAGGATGCCGTAGTCGTCCTCCAGGATCGAGCGCACCCAGACGTTGGCGGTGAGCTGGTACTCGGGCAGGCCGATGCGGCAGCCGCGCAGGTCCTCGGGGCGCTTGATGCGGTCGGTGCGCACGTAGATCGCGGTGTGGCGGAAGGCGCGCGACAGGAACACCGGCACGCCGACGTAGGGCAGGGTGCCGGCGGCGGCCTTGACGGTGGAGCTGGAGAGCGACAGCTCGCAGATGTCGAATTCCTCGGCGCGGAAGGCGCGGAAGAAGATCTCTTCCGGCGAGAGCGTCATGAAGACGGGATCGACGCCGTCGATCTGGACGGCGCCGTCGATCAGGGGGCGGCAACGGTCGTAATTGCCGATGGCCACGGAGAGCTGCAGTTTGTTCATGTGTTTCCTTGACGGGTGGGACGTGGGACGCGCAGGCGCCGCCGGATGACGCTATTTTTTGTGATCGAGGGGAAGCGAACAACGCGGGAACGGTCATTTCAGCTATGCGTTCGCCGCATGGCTCGGTGCGAGCATGCGCAAAGCCGCATAGCTTGTGGCCTCGATCCGGCGCACGCGCGAATCCAGGCGTCCTTTGCGGTGGCAATGTTGCAATCTCCCGTGTTACCATTTTTTCTTTCCTGTCAGCCGAATACCACTGCCTATGTCCATGATCGACCGCCCCCGCCGTTCCGGAGAACACCGCACCAGCGCCGCATCGCGCGAACGCATCCTCGATGCCGCATTCGAGGTGATCCGGGATGAAGGCTACAGCGGCGCGACCATGGCCAAGGTGGCCAAGAAGGCCGAGCTGCCGGTGGGCAGCGTGTACTGGCACTTCGAGAACAAGGACCTGCTGCTCGCGGCGCTGATCGACACCAGCTATGCGCGCTGGCACAGCCAGGTGGCCAGCACCCTGCAGCCGCAGACGGGGGAAAGCTTCGGCCAGCACATCGAGCGCCTGTTCGGCGCCGTCGACACCGAGCGCCAGTACGATGCCGCCGACTTCTGGCGCCTGGGCGTGATCCTGAGCGTCGAAAAGTCGGTGCGCGAGCAGGTGGCGCGCGAGCGCTTCCTGCACATCCGCCAATTGCAGCGCGCCGAATTCGCGTCCTGGTGGCGCAAGACCCTGCCGGAAGCGCTGCTTGCCCACGACCCGGGCCTGCCGGAACGCCTGAGCGGCTTCACCTTGGCGCTGCAGGACGGGAATGCGATCGCCGGCGCCTCGGGCGAGACGATCAACGCCTTCCGGCCGATGCTGGCTTCCAGCCTGGCGCACCTGGTCGAACAGGCCCAGGCGCAGTTGCCGGCCCAGGCGGCGCGCAAGCGGCGCAAGCCGGAGCCGGCCGAAGCCAAGGCGTGACTGCGGCGCCTGTGGGCGCGACCCTAACTCCTTCCGGGCCGGCAAATGCCGGCCTTTTCTTTTGCGAAAATAAAATGTTGATTCTAGAACGAACATTCAGCTAATATGTCTCGACCACTGCGCAGCCGGCACTTTGTCCGGCGCGCGGAAGACAACCGAACCTAAAGCTCAATGGAGGAAGACATGGCGATCGTGACCGAAGAAAACACCAGCAAGCGCATCAAGACCAAAAACTGGGACATCCACTACCACGAAGCGGGGCAGGGACATCCGCTGGTGCTGGTGCACGGCGGAGGCCCCGGCGCCTCGGCCTGGAGCAACTACAACCCGAACATCGCTACCCTGGCGCGCAAGTACCGCGTGCTGGCGGTCGACCTGCCCGGCTGGGGCAAGTCGCAGTCCGTCACCTACGACAAGCGCGACAACAGCGGCGCCCTGGCGGAATTCCTCGAAGCCCTGGGCATCACGCAGGCCGCCTTCGTGGGCAACTCGATGGGCGGCTCGTCCTGCATCCGCCTGGCCTACGAGCGCCCGGAGCTGGTGTCGCACCTGGTCACCATGGGTTCCTCGGCCGGCGTGCCGGGCATCTTCGATCCGGCCGGCCTGAGCGAAGGCGTGAAGGCCCTGGAAGCGGCCTATTTCAATCCGTCGATCGAGACCATGCGCAAATTCGTCGAAGGCATGGCCTTCGACACCCGTCACGTGACCGACGAGCTGCTGGCCGAACGCGTCAAGGCGGCCCTGGCGCGCCCCGACCACATCGAAGGCTGGAAGAGCGGTCACGGCAAGCCGATGGTCAAGCTGGACACGCAGCGCGTCCCCACCATTACGGCTCCGACCCTGTTGATGCACGGCCGCGACGACCGCACCGTGCATTTCAGCTCGGCCCTGGTGCTGGCGCGCATGATCTCGAATTCGCGCGTCTACCTGGTCAACCGCTGCGGCCACTGGGTCCAGCTCGAGCACACCGACGAGTTCAACCGCGTGATCGAGTCCTTCATCGAAGGCAACCCGGTCGCGGTGCGCCAGGCCGCCTGAGCATGCGGGCAGGGCCGGGTCATGCTGCGCCCGGCTTGAACGGATATTCCAGAACCTGACATCAACAAAACGAGGAGACAGCGAATGATCAAATCGCTTGCCTATCTGGGCGTGCGTTCGCCCGCTTACCAGGAATGGGAACGCTTCGGTCCCGAGGTGCTGGGCCTGCAGGTGGCCGGGCACGGTCCGGACGGCGCGGTGCGCCTGCGCCTGGACGAAGTCGCCCATCGCATCGTCATCCACCCGGGCGAGCGCAATGCGGTCGCCTACGTCGGCTGGAGCGTGCAGGACGAGGCCGCGGCCAGGGAGGTGACCGCGCGCGTGAACGCCCACGGCATTGAGGCATGCCGCGCCACGCCGGAGGAATGCGCCGAGCGCAAGGTCGAGGGCTTCTACTGGTTCAAGGACCCTTCCGGCTTTCGCCATGAACTGAGCTGGGGCCTGCACCATACCGTGGCCGCCTTCCGTCCGGGCCGCGCGATCTCGGGCTTTCGCACCGCCGACCAGGGCCTGGGCCACGTGGTGCTGGCGGTGAGGGACCTGGACGAGGGCGACCGCTTCTACCGCGACGTGATGGGCTTCCACCCGTCGGACACGGTGCGCGACGGTCCGCTGGTGGCGCACTTCTATCACCTGAACGGCCGCCACCACTCGCTGGCGATCGCCGCGCTGCCGACCCGCGAGGTGGCTTTCCTGCACCTGATGATCGAGGTGAATTCGATCGACGACGTCGGCACCGCCCACGACATCTGCCTGCAGCGCGAGATCCCGATCACCACCACCCTGGGCAAGCACAGCAACGACCAGATGTTCTCGTTCTACATGTACACGCCGTCCTGTTTCCGCCTCGAGTATGGCTGGGGAGGGATGGACGTGAATCCCGACCTGTGGACGCCGCGCACCTACGACAAGCCGAGCAGCTGGGGCCACCGCCGCCAGCACGCCGAACTGACCGCCCTGAAGCTGGACGAGGCTTGACGCCGCGACCCGCCCATCACACCTATCGCAAGACCTAGAATCAAGGAGCGCAACATGCATCCGGTACGAGAAACCATCATTGGCAACATCGACGCCTTCGTCGAACAGGAAGTCCCCAGCATCGAACTGGGCCGCGTGACGGACGAAGGCGCACGCCTGATCCGCGATAGCGGCCTGGTGCGCATGCTGCAACCCAAGCAGTACGGCGGCTTCGAGGCCGATCCGCGCGAGTTCTACCAGACCGTGATCGACCTGGCCTCGCGGGCTTCGTCGCTGGGCTGGGTCGGCTCGGTGGTCGGCGTGCACCCCTTCCAGTTCGGCCAGGGCGACCCGCGCATGCACGAAGAAGTCTGGGGCGAAGACCACGACACCTGGACCGCGTCGCCCTACGCACCGATCGGCCGCGCGCGCCGCGTCGACGGCGGCTACATCCTGAACGGCCAGTGGCCGTTCTCCTCCGGCACCGACCACTGCACCTGGGCCGTGCTGGGCGTGCTGGCCGAACAGGACGGCGGCCCGGCCGGCGAATACACCCGCCTGATGCACTTCGTGCTGCCGCGCGCCGACTACGAGATCCTGCAGGATTCCTGGAACGTGATGGGCCTGCAGGGCACCGGCAGCAAGGACGTGCTGGTCAAGGACGTGTTCGTGCCGGACTACCGCACCTATGACGTGCAGGCCCTGAACGACTGCGAATACGCGGCGCGCCATCGTCCGGACAGTGTGCTGTACCGGATTCCGTTCGACCTGTTCTTCCCGGGCGCGATCTCGGCGGCGACGCTGGGCATCGCGGCCGGCGTAGTCAAGCACTTCGCCGACTACACGGGCAGCCGGGTCAGCCGGATGGGCGTGAAGCAGACCCAGAACCCGTACCACATGGCCTCGCTGGGCGCGGCCCTGGCCGACATCGATGCCTCGTGCCAGCACGTGGTCAACGAGATCGGGGAGATCTACAAGCTGGTGCAGGCCGGCGGCAAGGTGACCCGCGAGATGAAGTACAAGGCGCGCGTGAACCAGGTGCGCGCCGTGCGCCGCGCGGCCGAGGCGGCCGCCGAAGTGTTCAAGCACGCCGGCGGCAACGCCAGCCGCGTCACCAACCCGATCCAGCGCACCTGGCGCGACCTGTCGGTGGCGATGGGCCATGCCTGCAACGTCGACGATCCGGTGTACGCGGCCTATGCCGGTTCGCTGTACGGCATTCCGGTGCCGCGCGGCGTGGTCATCTGATGACGATGGCTGCGGACGCCGGCATCGACCGGGAGCTCCTGCGGCAGGTCGAGGCCGACGTTGCCCGCGCCCTCGCGGAAGACGTCGGCGGCGGCGACCTGACCGCGGCCCTGGTGCCGGACGGCGCGGCGCGTGCGACCATCGTCTGCCGCGAGGCAGCGGTGATCTGCGGTCAGCCCTGGGTGATGGAAACCCTGCGCCAGGTGGCGCCGTCGGCGGTCGCCACCTGGCACGTGGCCGACGGCGGACGCTGCGCGCCCGGCCAGGTCATCGTCGAATTCGTGGGACCGGCGCGCGGCCTGTTGACCGCCGAACGCAGCTGCCTGAACTTCCTGCAGACCCTGAGCGCCGTGGCCACCAGGACCGCCCTGCACGTGGAGGCCGTGGCCGGCACTGGGGCGGCGATCCTGGACACCCGCAAGACCATACCCGGCCTGCGCGTGGCCCAGAAGTACGCGGTGCGCTGCGGCGGCGGGCGCAATCACCGCATGGGGCTGTACGACGCCATCCTGATCAAGGAGAACCACATCGCGGCCGCCGGCGGACTGGGCGCGGCCTTCGCCGCCGCCCGGCGGCTGGGAGCGGGGGCGAGTTTCATCCAGGTCGAGGTCGAAACCCTGGACCAGCTCGAGGAAGCCTTGCAGGCCGGAGTAAGCATGGTCCTGCTGGATAATATGTCGACCGCGCAGATCCGGCGTGCGGTGGCGCTGGCGGCCGGGCGCTGCAGCCTGGAGGTGTCCGGCGGCGTCACGCTCGAGCGCCTGCGCGAGCTGGCCGAGACCGGGGTCGACCGGATCTCGGTCGGCGCCCTGATCAAGGACATCCGCGCGATCGACTTCTCGATGCGCTTCCAGGCGGCGCCGGTCGAACGCGCCGCCGCGCTAGCTGCCTGAGCCTCCCGCATGACACTGCCCGCCGTGGTCGCGCTGATGGTGCTGGCGCATACCGCCTTCGCCGGCGGGCGGGTCGCGCTGAGCCTCTCGGCGATCCGGCTCGGCGCCACGCCGTTCGAGGTGGGCCTGGTGATCGGCCTGCTGGCGCTGGTGCCGATGCTGCTGTCGGTGCATGCCGGACGCTGGACCGACCGGCGCGGCAGCGTCAAGCCGACCCTGCTCGCATTGCTGCTGCTGGAAGCCGGCCTGCTGCTGGCCCTGCTGCCTTCGCTCGGCGGCCTGGGCGCGAGCGCGGTTCTGATGGGCAGCGGATTCATGCTGGTGCACGTGGCGCTGCACCATGCGATCCTGGCGGGCGGCCCGCCGGAACAGCATACGCGCGCCTACTCGATGCTGGCGCTCGGCAACTCCGCTTCCAGCATCGCCGGCCCGGTCATGGCCGGCTTCCTGCTCGACCTGGCGGGCGGCGCCTGGACCTTCGTCGCGCTGGCGGCCTTGCCCTTGCTGGCCCTGCTGGCACTGGCCAGGATGGGCGACGGCACGGGCGGCCTGCCCGCGCCGGACCGGCGGCAGGGCAGGGCATCGGTCATGGACCTGCTGCGCCATGCGCCGCTGCGCGCGGTGCTGGTGGTCAGCGCCTTGCTGTCGATGGGCTGGGACCTGTTCAGCTTCATGATGCCGCTGCACGGCAGTGCGCTCGGCCTGTCCGCCTCGCGCATCGGACTGGTGATGGGAGCCTTTGGCGCCGGCACCTTCGTGGTGCGCATCTTCGTGCCGCTGCTGGCGCGCCGCTGGTCGGCGTGGCAGGTGCTGGGCGGTGCGCTGGGCCTGGCGGCAGCGGCCTACCTGGCCTTGCCGCTGGGACACGGCCTGCCGTGGCTGCTGGCATGCGCCTTCGTGCTGGGCCTGGCGCTGGGCTGCGCGCTGCCGATGATCATGAGCGCCATCGGCCAGGCCGCGCCGCCGGGACGCGGCGGCGAGGCGATCGGGATCCGCTCGATGCTGGCCAATGCGAGCCAGACCATCCTGCCGGTGAGCGTCGGGGCGCTCGGTTCCGCGGGCGGCACCCAGGTGGTGTTCTGGGTGCAGGGCGCCGCGCTTGCCGGCGGCATGCTGTTCGCCAGGGCGCAGCAGCCGGCGCGCGCCTAGCGCGCCTCGCCGCCCGTGAACCGATCCTTGAGCATGACCAGCAGGGTCAACAGGCAGGCGAACACCGGCGGGCCCCAGTCGTAGATGCGTAGCGGGCGCGAACCCATGGTGGTGGAGAAGGCGATGACGACCAGGGTCCAGATCAACGCCGTGGCGATCACGATGACGGCATCCTTGAGTCTTGCGGCTTGGTGCATGGGTCGGTCCTTTACAGATTGGGGTTTGCTTGTTTCGACCAGGGGAAGGCCGGCTTCGCCTTCACGCGGAACAGTTCGGCATAGCTTTTGCCGTAGGCGAGAATGAGCAGGCCGCACAGCAGGAGTTCCTGCGTGCCCGTGAATAGTTGGCGCGGGTGGGGCGAGACGAACAGGTTCAGGTAGGCGATCTGGAAGGCGATGCCGGCCATGACCGCCAGCGCCAGCGGCGTCAGTACATTGAACAGCAACATCGACCCCAGCACGATCTCCAGGTATTTGATGAAGGGGTAAAAGCCGATGTCGTTCATCGCGTCGAGGTAGGGGCCGACCGCGCCCGCCTTGCTGAAATCGGGGATGACGCCGAACACGGCGTAGTTGATTCCGGATTTGAGGAAGTGGATCGCGTAGTAGAAACGCAGCCACATCACCAGGTATTTCCACGGGCCTTTTTCGGCATCGATCATCTTGTCTCCATTGGTGTTGTCGTTATGAATCGGAACGGCCAATGTAGAGTGCCGGTATGGACGGAGCAATCGCCATTCCTGCAATCCTGATATGCACGCCGCGATCCATAAAATGTAACTAACCCACTGATGGATCGCACGAACAGCAATCCCTCGGCGCCAACAACTGCAACGAAGTCAGCACTACATCAAGCAGGCTTCCAGCGAGAGGGGGGGGGGGCACCGTGAGAATGTCACGGCCAGAAAGAACGCACCCCCATGGCCGGCATGGGCCGGGCATGGGGGCGGTGGATGGGGAAAAACGCGGCGCCGCGCTGCGCTCTGTCAGCCCTGGGGGCCGACCGCGCGCTTGCTGCGATAGCGCTCCTGCATCCAGGCCAGGATGCCCGGCACCAGCGACAGCACGATGATGCCCATGATGACCGCGGTCAGGTTGTCGTTGACCCATTTGATGTTGCCGAAGGCATAACCGGCCAGGGTCAGCGACACGACCCACAGGGTGCCGCCCGACACGTTGTAGGCCAGGAAGGTCCGGTAGCGCATGCTGCCCAGCGCGGCGACGAAGGGGGCCAGGGTGCGCACGATCGGGACGTAGCGCGCCAGCACGATCGTCTTCGGGCCGTGGCGCTCGAAGAAGCGCTCGGTATGGGCGATGTGTTCGGGCTTGATGAAACGCAGCCGGTAGCCATTCCTCACGCGATCGCGGAACATGGTGCCGATGGCGAAGTTGACGATGTCGCCGACCACCGCCGCGACGATCAAGAGCGGGATCAGCACCGGCAGCGAGAGCATGCCCTTCGCCGCCAGCGCGCCGGTCACGAACAGGAGCGAGTCGCCGGGCAGGAAGGGCATCACGACCACGCCGGTCTCGACGAAGATCACTGCGAACAGCAGCACGTAGACGAGCACCTGGTATTCGGCCGCGAGTACGGAGAGATGGCGGTCAAGGTGGAGGAACCAGTCGAGCAGGGTAGAGAGCATGTCGTTTGTGTGTGAATGATGTGGGCGGCATTGTACCTCTGCCGCGGTGCGCTGCCTAACATGGCTGTGCAGATTCGCCACGAGCGGCGGATCGGTCCCGGCGCGCGTGCTATAGTCGGGAGCACTACAGGAGGCGCCCATGGACACTCGCATCCAGAGCATTGCCATCGTCACCGGGGGCGGCGACGCCCCGGGCCTGAACGCCGTGATCCGCGCGGTGGTGCTCGCATCCAGCCGGCACGGCTGGGAATGCTGGGGCATCCGCGACGGCTTCAACGGCCTGCTCGCGCCTGCCACCTGCCTCGGCGAGCCGGTCATGCGCCTGTCGCCCGACGCCGTGCACGGCATCGCGCACCTCGGCGGCACCATCCTTGGCAGCACCAACCGCGGCAACCCGCTGCGCTACCCTGTCCAGGGCGTGGCCGGCGTGGTGGAGCAGGACCGCAGCGCCGAGCTGGTCGGGCTGTGCCGGGGGCGCGGCTTCGACGCGCTGGTGATGGTCGGCGGCGACAGCTCGATGGAAATCGCCGCCTGCCTGCAGCGCCAGGGCTTGCCGGTGGTCGGCGTGCCCAAGACCATCGACAACGACCTCGACGCCACCAACCAGACCTTCGGTTTCGATACGGCGGCCGGCTTCGCCACCGAATGCATCGACCGCCTGCACACCACCGCCGACAGCCAGCACCGCGTGATGGTGGTCGAGGTGATGGGACGCTACGCCGGCTGGATCGCGCTGCAGGCCGGCATGGCCGGGGGCGCCCATGCGATCCTGCTGCCCGAGATACCCTTTGACCTGGACGTGGTGGCCGACGCCATTGGACGGCGCGACGCCGCCGGCCGGCGCCATGCGATCGTGGTGGCCGCCGAAGGGGCGCAGCCCGTCGGCGGCGAGCGCG
>NZ_DKJX01000072.1:0-102806 GCF_002454935.1 Massilia sp. UBA6681 | reverse complement strand
GCCGCGCCCCCGCCCGCGGCCACGCCTTCGCTCGACGGCATCGCGCTGGCCGCGCCGAACGCCGCCGCCGTCACGGCGCCGAGCAGCACGGATGCCTGGGGCGGCATCCGCAGCGGCGACCACGCGACCCTGTCCGAGCGCGTGGCCAGCTACCGCATCAGCGCCACGCTCGACCCGGACAAGCACGCGATCGCCGGCCAGCAGCAGCTCACCTGGCGCAACCGCAGCGCGGTACCGGTGCGCAGCGTCTACATTCACCTCTACATGAACGCCTTCGAAGGCGAAGGCAGCAGCTTTTTCACCGAGCAGCGCCAGCGCGGCGAACGCTTTCGCAGCGGCGCCGAAATCGGCGACGGCGAATGGGGCCACATCGCGCTGCGCAGCGTGACTCAAGGCGGCGCGGCCGTGCCATGGCGCTTCGTCCAGCCGGACGGCGGCCCGGCCACCGACCACACGGTGGCGCGCCTCGACCTGCCCGATGCAGTCGCCCCCGGCGCCTCGACCACGCTCGACATGGCCTTTACCACCCAGCTGCCGCGCGTGATCGCGCGCACCGGCTACTACGGCAGCTTCCACCTGGTGGCCCAGTGGTTCCCGAAGATCGCGGTGCTCGAACTGCCGGGCGAGCGCGGCGCCACCGCGCCACGCTGGAATGCGCACGAATTCCACATGGAGTCCGAGTTCTACGCCGATTTCGGCAGCTACGACGTGAGCCTGACCGTGCCGAAGGGCTATACGGTGGGCGCGACCGGCGCGCTGCAGGGTGCGCCCGTCGAGAAGAACGGCTTGCTGACGCACCGCTACGTGCAACACGACGTGCACGACTTCGCCTGGACCGCGGACAAGCGCAGCGCCCCGCCGCTGGTGGAGACCTGGACCGGCCCCGGCAGCCCGATCGTGACCGTGCAGGTGTTGTACCCGCAGGAATACGAGGCCAGCGCCAGGCCGGTCATGAAGGCGGCCAAGGATTCGCTGGCCTATTTCTCGCGCAAGCTCGGCCCCTACCCCTACCGCACGCTGACCGTCGTGATCCCGCCCTACAACGCGCAGGAAGCCGGCGGCATGGAGTACCCGACCTTCATCACCGCGTCCGGCCATGCCGCGGTGCCGCCCAAGTCGCTGCAGGAATATGAACTGGACGCCGTGACGATCCACGAACTCGGCCACAACTTCTTCCAGGGCATCCTGGCCAGCAACGAGTTCGAGGAGCCGATGCTCGACGAAGGCCTGACCGCCTACTGGGAAAACCGCGCGATGCGCGACCGCGGACAGCAGGTCCATCCCGCCCCCGGCTTCCTGAAGCGGATCGGCTTCGATCCGGGATTCGAGGGCTTCGACGCCATGCGCCTGTTCGCCCCGCGTGAGCGGCCGCTGGATGCGCCCGGCCAGAACGCCTGGCAGCGCCTGCAGGGCATCGATCCGGTCTACACCCGCAGCGCCACAGTGATGCGCGACCTGGAGCAGCGCATCGGCAGCGAGGCCATGGAGCGCGGCTTCAAGGAATACTACCGGCGCTGGAAGTTCCGCCACCCGAGCATCGCCGACCTGCGCGAGGCGCTGGCGGACGGCAGCGGCGAGCGCGCCGCAGTCGAAGAGGTCTTTGCGCAGCAGGTCTATGCGGCCGCGCGGATCGACGACAAGGTAGCCAGGCTGTCGAGCGAAGAGGAACTGCCGCTGGCCGGCACCCGCGTGGTGGACGGCAAGCGCGTCGAAGACAGCCAGGCGGTGGTGGACGAGCGCATCGCCAGGCTGCGCGCCGACTGGAGCAAGGCCAATCCGAACGCCAGGCAGGGCGGCCCCTTCCCCTGGCGTACCCGGGTGACCGTGCGCCGCGACGGCGCCAGCGTGCCGCAGACCCTGGTGGTGCGCTTCGCCGACGGCAGCAGCGAGACCGTGGCCTGGAACGCCACCTCACCGGACGAGAAATGGCGCACATTCACCTGGGTCAGGCCGGCGCGCGCCGTGTCGGCCGAGCTCGACCCGCGCCGCAGCCACTACCTCGACGTGAACAAGCTCGACGACAGCCGCACGATCGCCCCCAAGCGCAGCGCATCGACCCGCTGGACGAGCGACGCGGCGGCCTTCTTCCAACTCATCCTGTCCTTCATCGCCACCGTATGACGACCACGACCGCTTCCCTGGCGCCCGCGCAGGCGCCGCACACTTCCGCGTCACGCGGCCATGCCGGCTTGCGTGCACTCGGCGCCGCCCTGCGCCCTGCCCTGCAATGGCGCCTCCTGCTGCTCTGGCTGCTGGCCCTGCTGCTGCCGACGCTGGTTGCCGCCCTGCCCTTCTGGACCATGCTGGGCGCCGCCTTCGACCGCTCGGTGCACGCCACGGCCCTGGCCCAGCGCCTCGACGGGGTGGCGATTGCGGACCTGATCGGCCTGCACAGCCAGCACGCCTCGGCCGTGAGTGCGGGCGGCATCGTGGCCCTCGCGATGACGCTGCTGCTGTCGCCCTTCCTGACGGGCGCGGCCATCAGCGCCGCGCGCGCCCCGGCGCCGCTCGCCTTCGCGGCACTGGCCGCCGGCGGCGTGCGCGAGTACGGGCGCCTGCTGCGCATGCTGCTGTGGGCCATCGTGCCGCTCGGCGCGGCGGTTTTCCTGGGTGGCATGGGAGCCTCGGTCGCCGAGCAGCCCGGCGCCGTGCTCGAGTCCAGCGCAAGCAATGCAGCCCTGACGGCCTCGCTGATCGCCGCCCTGCTGGTGCTGCTGGCCCATGCGACGATCGACGCCGGCCGCGCGGTGCTGGCGCTGGACCGCCGCCGCAGCTCGGCGGTGCTGGCCTGGTGCGACGGGCTGGGCCTGATCGTGCGACGTCCGTTTGCCGTCGTCGGCGTGTATGCCGCGATCACGGCGCTTGGGCTGCTCCTGGCCGGCGCGCTGGCGGTGGCGCGCCTGAATGTCCCGGCGCTGGGCGCGGGCAGCTTCCTCGGCGGGCTGCTGCTGGCCCAGCTGGCGGTGCTGGCGCTGGCCTGGATGCGCTGCGCGCGCCTGTTCGGGCTGATGGAACTGGCCAGGGGCGCCGGCGCACGCTGAGAAGCGATCAGGTCCCGCGCTTGCCGCGCATCGCCTCTTCCGCCTTCAGCGCCGCTTTTTCCTCGGCGATGCGGGCCTTCTCCGCCATCTCCTCGGCATGGCGCGCCAGCGCCGCGGCGCGGGTTTCCGGCGTCTCGAGGCTGATGCGTCCCAGCGCCCCGGTGCGGTAGTCGTGCAGCAGCACGTGCGCCGCCTTTTCGTAGTCGAACTCGCCGCCGCGCATGCGGAAACCGCGGCGCTGGGCCACGCCCTCGATCACCGCGATGCCGTCCAGCCCCTCGGTCTTGAAGCCGTACCGGGCCGTGAGCAGCTGCGGGTAGCGCTCGAGCAGCAGGTTGGCCAGGAACTCCGCGACCTCCTCCTCGATCAGCGCGTTCGAGCCGACCGCATGGCTTGCGGCCAGCATCAGGCCGTCGCTCGCCAGCGCGATCTTCGGCCACAGCATGCCCGGGGTATCGACCAGCACGATGTGCTTGCCGAGGTAGAGCTTCTGCTGGGTCTTGGTGACGGCCGGCTCGTCGCCCACCTTGGCCACCCGCTTCTTGAGCAGCGCGTTCATCAGGGTCGACTTGCCGACGTTCGGGATCCCCATGATCATGATGCGCAGCGGCTTGGTCGGTACGCCGCGGTGCGGCGCCAGCGACTGGCAGATCTCCGGGATGCGGGCGACGTCGGCCGGACGCTTGGTCGTCATCGGATAGGCGGTCACGCCCTCCTGGGCATCGTAATAGGCCTTCCAGGCCGCCGTGGCCGCCGGGTCGGCCAGGTCGATCTTGTTCAAGATCTTGAGGCAAGGACGCTGACGGAACTTGCGCAGTTCCTCCACCAGCGGGTTGCAGCTCGCCTCGGGCAGGCGGGCGTCGAGGACTTCGATCACCAGGTCGGTGTTCTCCATCTGCTCGGCGGCTTCCTTCTTGGCCGCATTCATGTGCCCCGGGAACCATTGTATCGACATGCTCTACTTTCCAAATCTTCAGTCAGGACGCTATTTTACGCTGGCGGCCGGTCTGTGAAAAAACAGCACACCTGACTGAACAATCCATTGATCCCTAGCAATGCAATTGCCGGGGTCCGGCGCACACTCCAGTTTCCGCCCACTGGGCCGCATTCTGGAGACCATCATGCGTCATGTGCCAAAGTCTTCGCCACCGCGCTGGGCCGCGATCGAGCTTCCACCGAAAAAATCGCTGGGACGCTGGTTCGCTTTCGGCATCCTGTGCGGCATGGTCGGCGCCGCCTGCTTCGTCGACCGCTTCCCCCTGCTGATGGGTTAAGCCGACGCCGGGCGGAAGAACACGTCCAGCGTCGGGAAACGCGCCCTGGCCTCGATGCAGTCCCACAGGTAGATCGCCAGGCCGAGGTCGCCCGTCCACAGCGAATACCGCAACTGCCCGTACTCGCGCGCATCGCGCTCGTACTGCAGCAGGGCGTGCATGGCAAAGGCGCGCGCCCGTTCGAGCCAGACCGAATCCCCCGTGCGCTGGTAGAGGACGAGAAAGGCGTAGCCGTTCCCCGCAGTGCCATGGCACAGGTTCGCGCCCTTGTTCAAAGGACCGGCGGCCCAGGTGGTCTCGCCGGCGGCAAGCAGGAGATCGTCGAGTTCGTCACCAGGAAAGCCGGCCAGGCTGATCACGAAGCCGGGCGCACCGTGGCAGAACTGCAGCAGCTTCTTGGCGTTTTCCCGCTCCGTGCCGCTCAGCTGCGGGTGCCAGTTGACTTGCCCTGCTTCGCATACCGCGGTGCGGCGAATGGTAGCGGCAATGCAGTCGCGCCACCCCTGCCAGGCGGCGCCAAGCAGGTGGCGCCCCTTGAGCAGCGGGCCGGCGGTCGCGACGAAGCCATGCACCGCATCCAGGTAGCTGCTGGTACGCCCATACAGCTCCTGGGTCCAGTAGGCGCACTGGCGCTCGTCCGACCACAGGAGCTGGGTCCACAAGCCGTCCGCGGTCTGCCGGAACAGCTCGGCCCAGCGTTCTTCGCTGGTATGCGCATGCAGGAACAGCGCGGCAAGCAGAGTCCCGGGGGCGCCCCACATCAGTTCGCGCGCCGGATGCCGGCGGTTGGCGTCCAGCAGCCGCGCCAGCTCGTCCGGCAGTCCTGGATCGCGCCCCAGGGCCATCATCAGGATCGGCGTATCGCCCATCAGCCAGGACGCCTGTTCGCCGGGGGCGTTCGCCGCCAGCCACCCGCGGTTGGCGGCCAGCAGCGCCTGCCAGCCGTCCAGGTAGTCGCGCCCGAGCCGCGCCGCGCCGCAGTCCTGCAGGTAGTGCAGCGCCCAGATCACTCCGGCGGCGCCGTGGTACAGGGGCGTCTCGATCGGATCGGGCTCCTCTCCTTCGCGGTCCAGCGGATGGACCGGCCAGTAGCGCCCCTCCCGATACGCCGTCTCGGCCCGCGCCACGATGTGGCCGATCGCGGCCCGCGCCTTCTCCTCGTTCCAGGGATGCGGCTGCAGCGGTTCGTGGCGCGCGGGGTCGTACAGCATGGTCGTGGCTCTCGGGCAGATGGGTACAGGCCCGCCAGTGTCGCACATCCTCAGCGCGCCGGGACACAGCTACTTGGCGGCAGCGGCGCTGTCGGATCGAAGGCGGCCAGCTGTTCCCGCGCCGCGTTGCGGTCCTTCGCATACTCAAGCAGGTAGCGCGAGCGCTCCTCGCTTTGCCACTCGGCGTCCGACACGCCCTTCATGGTCTGGGTGCGGCTGGCGAACACCTGCCCTTCCAGGCGCGGCAGCAAGAGGCGGTCGGGGTCGACGTTCTCGCGCAGCAGGTAGCCGTCGACGTCGCGCAAGCGCAGGGGCAGCGCCGGCCGCTCGTCCGTCATCAGCTTGCCGAACACGGTCAGCTTGACTTCGCGCGCGCCCACGCCGAGCACCTCGTTGAAGCTTGCCAGGGCGAAGGGATTGCCGCGCGCATCGTCGACGCGGCCCGAGACGATGTAGCGGCCCGGCTGGCGCACGTCCAGGCCGAGGCAGAAGCTGAGCGAACCGTTCTCGACCGCTTCGCGCACCTGGCCGGTCCAGGTGGCCGGCAGCACCGGCGTGTAGATCACGTCGAACAGGGCAAAGCCATTGCGCCCGCCCGCGGTGTAGCGCACCTCGGTGCGAATGGTGCCGTGGAAGCCCGCCAGGCCGGTCTGGCCGGGGGCCAGGACGCCCGCGTAGGCATTGTCTCCGGCCACCGGGTCGGCGCCGCTGCCGTCGTCGACGAAGGACAGCGCCACCTGGGGCGTCGGACGGCTGCCGCCGTAAGTCATGCCCTGGGCCAGCGCACGCGTGATCACGATCGGCACGGTGGCGCCCTGCGCATCCACGGCACGCAGCGAAAAGGCGGCTGCTTCGCCGGCCGCCAGGTAGACGCGCGACTGCGAGGTCTGCAGGAACACGCCGGCGCTGTTGCCGCCGCCCTCGTGGCGCATCGGGTGCATCTCGGTGACGGGCTGGTTCGGGTGCAGCTGGTCCGGGTTCTGCGCGGCCGGGCGCGAGTCCGTCGGGTACTGGCTGCCCTCCAGGTAGCTGCAATAGGTGTGGTCGGTCAGCTGGACGTGCTCGACCAGCTGGCGGCGCCGCTCGGCGCGCTCGCTGGGGACCACCAGGCCGCTTTCCGGCACCGGGCTGAAGAACTGGCGACCGGAGGGCGGCGGCGGGCTGGCGGCGGCCTGCGACGCCGCTTCCTCCTCGCCGCGCCCGAACCAGAGGGCGAGCGCGACGGCAGCCGCCACGCCCAGCCCGATCAGCCGTTTTGTCGGTCTAGAGGGCACTGTTCACCACGGCGCTGCGCACGACGCCCACGATGCCGCCCCAGTTGCCGTTGGCGTAGTGGTTGTAGGCTTCGCTGTCGTCACGGAAGACCACCGAACTGGACTCCACTTCAAACGTTGTAGTTGGCGGCCGCTCCGCCGTCGGTCCGACCGTTGATTCGATGGGCATTGGCTCGTAGCGGAGACCCATTCCAACCCCGACAGCAGACATGGCGCACATTCATGCTGATTTGTCTCACTGTCTTCTGCTTTCAAGAACGAGCGCACATCCGCAGCGTCCTCTTCCTGCCCCGAACCGTCCTGCTGACCGTATTCGTCACTGACAGGCATTACTTTCCCGCCTCCCGCCAAGTGAAATCTGGCGACAGTGTTCAACGTCACCGCCGAACTCGCCACGGGTAGCGCCTTTACCGCCACAAGGGCGCCGGCGGCGAGCCGGTTCAGATCAAATGCGCGTCGACACCGCTATATGAATTGTTTCACGAATAAGCCAATGCTAGCGCATTGCGCCCGGTTAGTCGAACAGCACAAGCGCTACTGCGCCGTGTTCACCACGGCGTTGCGCACGACGCTCACCACGCCGCCCCAGTTGCCGTCCATGTAGTGGTTGTAGTCCTCGCCGTCGTCGCGGAACAGCACCGAGTGATGGCTCCACTTGGCGCTGCCGCCCTGGTTGTTGGCGGTGCCGAGCGTGAGGTCGTTGCAGAACCAGTCGCCCGGATTGCACAGGGAGCGGCCGGAACTGCCGGCCACGCCGCCGCTGCTGTGGTAGGCGATGACCTCGTCGTCCTGGCCCGGCAGCAGGCCCGAATAGAGCGTGCCCCTGGCGCCCGCGTACATGTAGAACCAGATGTTGCGCGTGTCGTTGTGGTTGTACATGGCGCGCGCGGTGGCGGTCTTGAGGTCCTGCACCAGCGGCTCCGAGGTGGTCCAGGAACCGGCGTCGGACAGCTCGGATCCGCCGGCCGCACCGGCCGCGGCGCGTACCCAGCGGATGTTCCAGCCGGCTTGGGTGCCGCCGTCGCTGTTGCCGCATACCCCGCTCGCGTTCGGGCTGGCGTTCTTCTTGTAGCGCGGCGTGCCGCCGTAGTTGGCCAGCGTGTAGCCCATCATCAGGTCGCCGGCGCTGTAGGTGACGATGTAGCACCAGTTGCTGCCGGTGCAGAAGCAGTCGAGCGCGTTGCGTACCGTGCCGCTCTGCGAAGCGATGCTGCTGCGGCCGTCCCAGTTGACGGCCTTCTTGTTGACGCCGGCCGGGGTGGTCGCCGGGCCCCAGTAGCTGAAGTCGTTGTAGTTGCCGATGGCGCCCACGGCGCCGCCGGCGCGGCCGTTGATCCAGAGCGTGTAGTTAGCGGCGGCTGCCAGCCCTGATGTGCAGAACAGGAACAGCGCGCACGAGGTACGGATCGGTCTCATCTTCTTCTCCTTGTCGTTTGCTTCGCGCTTGGGTGGCGAAGTCATGGAGGATTAGATGTGCGGACCGCGAAGGACGTTCCGCGCCGAGTCCGCAGTCAATCGAGCTCGGCGAGCACTTTAAGATGGGCTACTACGCTGCGTCCCAGTGCCGACAGCGCATAGCCGCCCTCGAGGCAGCTGACGATGCGCCCCTGCGCGTACTGCTTCGCAATGGCCATCACCTGGCGCGTGATCCAGGCATAGTCGGCCTCGACCAGGCCGATGCCGCCCATGTCGTCCTCGCGGTGACCGTCGAAGCCGGCCGACACGAAGATCATCTGTGGCTGGTGCGCGTGCAGCGCCGGCAGCCAGTAGTCCTGCACCAGCTTGCGCACCGTGTCGCCGTCGCTGAGCGCCGGTACCGGGATGTTGACGCTGGTGGCCGTGATCGGTTCCGGGTCGCAGTAGGGATAGAACGGGTGCTGGAACAGGCTCACCATCAGCACCCGCGGGTCCTTGCGGAAGGCCTCGACGGTGCCGTTGCCGTGGTGGACGTCGAAGTCGACGATGGCCACGCGCTCCAGCCCGTGCACCTCCATCGCATGGCGCGCCGCGATGGCGACGTTATTGAAGAAGCAAAACCCCATCGGCTCGCTCGGCGTCGCATGGTGCCCCGGCGGGCGCACCGAGCAGAAGGCATTGTCCACTTCGCCCGCGATCACGGCATCGGTCGCGGCCACCGCGGCGCCGGCCGCGCGCAGCGCCGCCTGGTAGCTGTGGTGGCACAGGATGGTGTCGCCGTCGAGCGGATAGTGGTCGCCCTCGGCCGGCACGTTGTCGCGCACCAGCGCCACCGCGCCCGGCGTGTGGTTGCGCAGGACGTCCTTGAGGTCGGCCAGCGGCGCGCTGCGCTGCTCGATCAGTCCGTCCAGGCGCGCCAGGATCAGCTGGTCGTCGATCGCCTGCAGCCGCGCCGGCGCTTCGGGGTGCCAGTCGCCCATGTCGTGCCGCAGGCAGTCGGGGTGGCTGTAGATTGCTGTGCTCATCGTGGGGATGCTCATCCATAGCGCACCTTTGCGGCCGGTTTCGCATAGAATCGACCCAAAGGCTTGTTGCCGACGGAGTATGAAGGTTGCCAATGGCGCTAATCTACCATGCAAGCGTCCTGCTCCGCACTTCCAAGCAGATCACCGGAACCCAAGCATGTTCAATCAATTACACTCGGCGGCGCGCCAGGTCGGCCAGGTCGTGGTCGGCAAGGACCAGCAGGTACGCCTGGCCCTGACCTGCCTGCTGGCCGGCGGCCACCTGCTGCTCGAAGACCTGCCCGGCGTCGGCAAGACCACGCTGGCGCATGCGCTGGCGATCTCGCTCGGCCTGAAATTCAACCGCGTCCAGTTCACCAGCGACCTGCTGCCCGCCGACGTGGCCGGCATCTCCGTGTACGAGCGCGAGAAGAACGACTTCGTGTTCCACCCCGGTCCGATCTTCACCCAGGTGCTGCTGGCCGACGAGATCAATCGCGCCACGCCCAAGACCCAGTCCGGCCTGCTCGAAGCCATGGAAGAGCGCCAGGTCAGCGCCGACGGCGTCACCCGCGCCCTGCCCGAGCCCTTCTTCGTGATCGCCACCCAGAACCCGGCCAACCAGGTCGGCACCTTCCCGCTGCCCGAATCCCAGCTCGACCGCTTCCTGATGTGCCTTTCGCTGGGCTATCCGGACGCCGCCGCCGAGCGCGCCCTGCTCATGGGCGAAGACCGGCGCGCCATGCTGCGCGCCTTGCAGCCGGCGATGCAGCCGGAGCAGCTGGCCCAGGCCCAGCGCGCCCTGAAGGAGATCCATGCCTCGCCGGCGCTGGTCACCTATGTGCAGGCGCTGGCCCAGGCGTCGCGCCAGAACGGCCTGTTCGCCGAGGGCCTGTCGCCGCGCGCCGCCATCGCCCTGCTGCAGGCCGGCCGCGCCTGGGCCGCGCTCGAAGGACGCGACCACGTGATCCCCGAAGACATCCAGGCCGTGCTGGTGCCGGTCTGCGCACACCGCCTGCGCCCTTTGCGGTCGGCGCACGGCCAGGCGCTGGCCAGCCGCGACCTCGTGCTGCAGCTGCAGAAATCGGTTCCGGTGTAGATGGAAGTCGCAGCAGGAGGCCTGCGCGGCTGGATGCGGCGCACCACCGGCAAATGGCTGCCGCGCCGCGGTACGCTGGATGCCGGCGAGGTGGTGCTGAGCCAGCGCCGCGTGTTCATCCTGCCGACCCGCGCCGGCATCGGCTTCGCCGTCCTGCTGCTGGTGCTCCTGATCGGCTCGATCAACTACACCCTCGGCCTGGGCTTCGCGCTGACCTTCCTGGCCTTGTCCTGCGCCCTGGTGGACATGGTCTTCACCTACCGTAACCTGGCCCACCTGGCCCTGCAGCAGGGCCGCGTGCCCGCCGTCTTCGCCGGCCAGGAAGCCCGGTTCGAACTGCACGTCGCCAACCGCACGGGGCTGGCGCGCTACGGCGTCTGGATCGATTTTTCCGATGCCTCCAAAAAGGGCGAAGCGCGCCACGTCACCGACATCGCCGCCCACGGCAGCGCCAGCGTGATGCTGGGCGTGCCGACGGGCGCGCGCGGCTGGCTGCAGCCGGCGCGCGTGGTGCTGTCCACGCGCTTCCCGCTCGGCCTGTTCCGCGCCTGGAGCTACTGGCGTCCCGCCGCCCGCGCCCTGGTCTATCCGCGCCCGGAAGAAGGCGCGCCGCCGCTGCCGGTGAGCGGCAACGCGGTCGGCAGCGGCCGCGCCGGCGGCAACGACGACTTCGCCGGCGTGCGCAGCTACCAGGCCGGCGACTCGCCGCGCCAGCTGGCCTGGCGCCAGATCGCCCGGCTCGATCCGGCGCTCGGCGGCCAGCTCGTCACCAAGCACTTCGAAGGCGGCGTGGGCGACGAGCTGCTGCTCGACTTCGCGCAGCTGCCGCCCCAGCTCGACCTCGAACTGCGCCTGTCGCGCATGACGCGCTGGGTGCTGGACGCCGAACAGCGCGCCCTGCCCTACGCCTTCCGGCTCGGCGCCATCCACTACGACGCCGGCAACGGCGCCGCCCACCAGGCGGCCTGCCTGCGTGCGCTGGCGCTGTACGGCAGCCAGGAGGCGCCATGAAGGCCCTGGCTGCCCTGCCACGCGACAAGGCCGATACCCTGCTGCTGCTCGGCAGCGCCCTCCTGGTGCTGGCGCCGCATGCGGCGCACCTGCCGCTGTGGGTGTCGCTGCTGTGCGCCGCCACGCTGGCCTGGCGCGGCGCGATCACGCTGCGCGGCAAGCGCATGCCCTCGGCCATGGTGCTCCTGCCCATCGCCGTCGGCGCAATGGCCGGCATCCAGTTCAGCTACAAGACCCTGCTCGGGCGCGACGCCGGCGTGGCCATGCTGGTGCTGCTGGTCGCCTTCAAGATGCTCGAGATGCACGCGCGCCGCGACCTGTACGTCGTGATCTTCCTGTGCTTCTTCCTGGTGCTGACCAACTTCTTCTACGCCCAGGGCATCGGCACCGCAGTCTTGATGGTGGCGGCGGTGCTGGCCCTGCTCACCACCCAGCTCTCGTTCCAGTTCACCGGCAGCGTGCCGAAGCTGGGAACGCGGCTGGCGATGGGGGCCAAGATGCTGCTGTTCGCGGCGCCGATCGCGGTGCTGCTGTTCTTCGTGTTCCCGCGCCTGGGCGGCCCGCTGTGGAGCATGCCCGGCGGCAGCGGCAACGGCAGCGCCAAGTCGGGCCTGTCCGAACGGATGGCGCCGGGGCAGATGTCGAACCTGGCGATGTCGGACGAACCGGCCTTCCGGGTGCGCTTCGAAGGCGCGGTGCCGCCCAAGGCCCAGCTGTACTGGCGCGGCCTGGTGCTGGACGCATTCGACGGCACCGCCTGGACCCGGGGCGGCTCGATCGCCACCCGCTCCGGCACCTCGCTGCGGGTGCGCGGCGGGGCGCAGCGCTACGAAGTGACGCTGGAGCCGTCCGACACGCGCTGGCTTTTCTCGCTCGAGATGGCCGGCCACATGCCGGAAGTGCCGGGCTACCAGACCCAGGTCTCGCACCAGCTCGAACTGAGCACCGACCGTCCGCTGGCCGGGCGGGTGCGCTATCCGATGATCTCCTACCCGGACTATGCGCTGGATGGACGCGATACGCTCGACGACCCCAACCAGTGGCTGCTGCTCCCCTACGGCTACAACCCGAAGGCGCTGGCCGCGGGCATCGCATTGCGCAAGGAAGCGGAGCCGGCGCGCCGCATCGAGCAGGTGCTGCAGCGCTTCCGCGAGCAGCCCTACAGCTACACGCTTGAGCCGCCGCTGCTGGGCCGCCATTCGGTCGACGAGTTCCTGTACGGGACCCGCGCCGGCTTTTGCGAACATTATTCCGGCGCCTTCGTGTTCCTGATGCGCGCGGCCGGCATCCCGGCGCGCGTGGTCACCGGCTACCAGGGCGGCGAACTCAATCCGATCGACGGCTACGTGACGGTGCGCCAGTCCGATGCCCACGCCTGGGCCGAGGTCTGGCTGCGCGGGCGCGGCTGGGTGCGGGTGGACCCGACCGCCGCCGTGGCGCCGGAACGGGTGCGGCGCAACCTGGCGGCCGCGGTCACCCCGCCGCCGCCCTTCGGTATCGACGCGCTGCGCGGGCTGTCGATGTTCGGCGCCAACGGCGATTCGCTGCTGGGTCGCCTGCGCAACGCGCTGGGCGCCGTCAACAACGGCTGGAACCAGTGGGTGCTGAACTACACCCCGGAGCGCCAGCGCGGCCTACTGCAAAGCGTGGGCGAGAGCCTGGCCGGCTGGCGTGTTGCCGGCTTGATCATGCTGGGGGCTGGAGTGTTGCTCTTGGGAAGAATTTTGTACCTCCGCAGGGAACACAATCCGGTCGAGGCGGTATACTCCTCCCTATGCAAGCGCCTCGCCCACCTGGGCCTGGCACGTGCAGCGGACGAAGGGCCCACCGCCTACGCGGCCCGGATCGCGGCCTCGCAGCAGCTGGCGCCGCCATCACTGCACGCCGCCGCCGAATTCTTGCGCCGCTATAGCGCCTGGCGCTATGCGCCGCCCCAGCCCGCGCCTGACCGCCAGCTGGCCGCTACCTTGAAGAGATTACTGTCGCAAGTCAGATGAAATCGATCGTTCCCCTGTTTGCCGCGCTGGCAATCGCCTTTGCCCCGACCGGGCAGGCGCAAGCCGGCGCGAAGGATCCGCAAGTCCAGACCAAGGCCGCCAAGGCTGCCAAAGCAAAAGCCGCCAAGGCCAAGAGCAAGAAAGACAAGGCAGGCAAGCGCGTCTCGGCCCGTTCGAGCAAGGTGCTGAAGGCCGCTCCGGCCGCCGCCATGATCGACTACGACGGCGAGCACCACAACTTCCTGGAATGGCAGGCGGTGCGCGAGTTCATGGACGAGATGGCAACCCAGCACGGCTTCGAGCGCGCCTACCTCGAATCGCTGTTCGGCCAGGCGCGCTTCATCGATTCGGCGGTACAGCTGGTCAAGCCCGCCCCGCCGGGCAAGCCGAAGAACTGGCAGG
The DNA here is from genome assembly GCF_002454935.1 of Massilia sp. UBA6681. NCBI lineage: Bacteria > Pseudomonadati > Pseudomonadota > Betaproteobacteria > Burkholderiales > Oxalobacteraceae > Massilia > Massilia sp. UBA6681. The sequence goes on along the minus strand of NZ_DKJX01000072.1, from coordinate 89,077 downwards.
CCTACCGCGACCGTTTCATCGAGCCGATCCGCATTGCCGCCGGAGTGCGCTTCTGGAACGAGAATGCCGAGACCCTGGCGCGCGCCGAAGCGGCCTACGGCGTGCCGGCCGAGATCATCGTCGGCATCATCGGCGTCGAGACCATATATGGCCGCGACACCGGCAAGTTCCGCGTGCTCGACACCCTGGCGACGCTCGCTTTTGCCTACCCTGAAACGCCGAACCGCGCCGCGCGCATGGCGTTCTTTCGCAGTGAGCTGGCGAATACCCTGGTCTTCGCGCGCGAGCACAAGGTGGAACCCTTCTCGCTGCTGGGCTCGTTTGCCGGCGCGGTCGGCATGCCGCAGTTCATGCCGGGCAATATCCTGAAGTACGGCGTGGACTTCAACAAGGACGGCCAGATCGACCTGCGCCAGTCGTCGGACGATGCGATCGGCAGTGTGGCCAATTTCCTGATCCAGCATGGCTGGAACCCGGAACACCGCAACAGCCCGGTAACCCCGGCCGACGTGTCGCCGAACCATGCCTGGGAGCCGCTGCTCGAACGCGGCCTGAAGGCCACCCTGCGTCCCGAAGAATTGCGCGCCGCCGGCGTCACCACGGCGACGACTCTGTCCGCCGAGCGCCTGTACGGCCTGGTCGACCTGCAGAACGGCGCCGAGGCAACCGAATACTGGGTGGCCGACGATAACTTCTTTGCCATTACCAAGTACAACCGTAGTTATTTCTATGCCATGTCGGTGATCGAACTTGGCCGTGCCGTCCGCGCCTCGCGCGGCGGCTGAGCATTGCCGGGCGGGAAACTTTGTATCGATTTGTAACCGGCTTCCCGCCTTTTCTGCCCGTCTGAACTTCCCTCCTGCCCCTATACTCCCCGGGGGTATGCGTTCCTTTTCCGCAGATTCTCTGCAGAAACACCCCTCCACTTGTCATACTCCCGCTTTTCTTAGCACTCTGTCAGTACTTTTCATACCGTGCGGCATCAAACACCCGTTGGCTATACACTGGGGATTAATCAAAAAACAATTATTATTTCGGTGAGTTTGTGAGAGAATTGCATTGCGGCTATTGTTGCGGTGAGACAACGATACTGAATAAATCGATCTGATCGTTATTGCTACTGAGTATCAGATTAGAAATTAGTTGTACAATTGAATAGAAAATTACGAAATACCGTAGCCTGGAGCCGAGCGCCGCATGGGGCTCCGTCCAACCCAAAATAGGATATTGAATCATGACAAACCAAGTCGGCATTGATATGAATAGCGATTCGGAGTCCGATGAGCTCCTGCAGTACAACCCGAACCGCCTGCTCGACACCCTGATCGAAAACCTGCGCCTGAAGAACGATGCGGCGCTGTCGCGCGCGCTGGAAGTTGCACCGCCGGTGATCTCGAAGATCCGCCACCACCGCCTGCCGGTCGGCGCTTCGCTGCTGATCCGCATGCATGAAGTGAGCGACCTGTCGATCCGCGACCTGCGCTACCTCATGGGCGACCGCCGCGCCAAGTTCCGCATCAGCGACAAGCAGTTCAAGCCGAAAGAAGGCGCCGCTCCGAAAGAGGCGTAAGCGCGCTACGGCGTCGCGGCAGGCCCTGCCTGCCGCGACGCCGGCGCAGGCCTTGCCGGACGAAGCGAACGCAGAAGCGCTGCGGGCGAGCCATCCGAACGTGCAAGAAGTTGCTGAAAATAAAAAGCCATCCGTCAGGATGGCTTTTTCGCATTGATGGGCAGCCGGGTTCAGGCCGGGAACACGCCCGTCGACAGGTAGCGGTCGCCCCGGTCGCAGACGACGAACACGATGGTCGCGTTTTCCACCGTCTGGGAGATGCGCAGCGCCACTTCGCAGGCGCCCGCCGCCGAAATGCCGCAGAAGATGCCCTCTTCCGCCGCCAGCCGGCGCGCCATCTGCTCGGCCGCGGCCTGGCTCACCGACTCGACCTGGTCGATGCGCGCCTTGTCGTAGATCTTCGGCAGGTAGGCTTCCGGCCACTTGCGGATGCCCGGGATCGACGAACCTTCTTCCGGCTGGGCGCCGATGATGCGCACCGCCTGGTTCTGTTCCTTCAGGTAGCGCGACACGCCCATGATGGTGCCGGTAGTGCCCATGGCGCTGACGAAATGGGTGACGCGGCCTTCGGTGTCGCGCCAGATTTCCGGGCCGGTGGTGTCGTAATGGGCGCGCGGATTGTCCTGGTTGCCGAACTGGTCGAGGATGATGCCCTCGCCGTTCTTCTGCATCTGCTCGGCCATGTCGCGCGCGTATTCCATGCCGCCCGACTTCGGCGTGAGGATGATCCTGGCGCCATAGGCCGCCATGCTCTGGCGGCGCTCGATCGACAGGTTGTCCGGCATCAGGAGCACCATCTTGTAGCCGCGGATGGCGGCGGCCATGGCCAGCGCGATGCCGGTGTTGCCGCTGGTCGCTTCGATCAGGGTATCGCCCGGCTTGATCTGGCCGCGCTCCTCTGCGCCGCGCAGCATCGACATGGCGGCGCGGTCCTTCACGGAGCCGGCCGGGTTGTTGCCTTCGAGCTTGCCGAGGATGATGTTGTTGCGGGCAGCCGCGTCCGCGCCGGGCAGGCGCACCAGCTGCACCAGCGGGGTGTTGCCGATCGTGTCTTCGATGGTCTTGTAAGCCATTCCTTGCTCTCTCGCGATTTCCTAAACCGCTATTTTAATCCGGACGGCAAGGTGGCGTTTGGAGCAGCCGCGAACGTAGGATGGTGCGGCTCCACTGCACATCATGATCTGACGCGAACATATGCGCCGCCCACCCTACGGAAAATCAGCGCTGCGGCAGCGGATAGGTGGCGACGCTCACGTTGCCGTCCTTGTCGACTGCCTGCACGCCGAAGAACACGTTGTCCTTCGACAGGTCGATGGTCGCTTCAAGCACGTTGCCGACCCACTTCGAACCCTGCCACTCGCTGGCGGTGGTGTCGCGCCAGACGATGCGGTAGCCCGCCAGGTCCGGTTCGGCATTCGCCTGCCACACCAGGGTCGAATCGTTGGTCAGCTTGTCGGTGCGCAGCTTGACGTTCTGCGGCGCGCCTGGTGCCAGCGCCAGCGAGGCCAGCGCCGCGGCGTTCACCTTGGTCACCTTGGCGATGTAATCGTAATCATTAAACTCGATCAGGTCGCCGTAGACCTTGCCGTTTTCGGTACGCAGGTCCTGGTGCTGGTGCGCGAAGTCCTCGGCCGGTTCGGTGAAGCGCAGCGCCGCGTAGCCCTGCTCCAGGAAAGGCATGTGGTCGCCGCCGCGCAGGTAGCGGTCGGCGCGGTGGATCAACGACACCTTGAAGCCCTTCACGTAGCGCTCGCCCATCTCCTTGGTGTGGCGGCCCAGCTGGCGCGAGAGCGAATCGCTGTCGCCGCCGTTGGCGACCAGCTGGCGCACGGTCTCGCTCATTTCCTTGGTGGCCGGGATGCTCTGCGAGAACAGGCGCACCTGCTTGTTGTCCACCTTGCCATTGTCGGCGCGCGAGCTGCCGATGATGTCGTTGGTGTACATGCCGGCGATGTTCAGGTTCTTCTGGCGCGCCTGGGTGGCCCAGTGGCGCGCGCCCAGCAGGCCCTGCTCCTCGGCGGCCACCGCCATGAAGACGATGGTGGCGTCGAACTTGTGCTTGGCCATCACGCAGGCCAGTTCCATGGTGGCCGCGGTGCCGGAGGCGTCGTCGTTGGCGCCCGGGGCGTCGGCGGTGTAGTTCATCACGTCGCTGACGCGCGAATCGTAGTGGCCGCTGACCACGTAGATGCGGTCCTTCGAAGCTTCCTCGGTGCCCGGCAGCGTGGCGACCACGTTGACGATCTCGGTCGGGCGCGAGATCCGTGCCGACACCGGCGCGATGTGGCTGTCGAACGACACCTGCAGCGGCGTGCCGGCGCCGCAGCGCTCGAGTTCCGCCTTGATCCAGCGGCGGGCGGCGCCGATGCCGCGGGTGTCGGATTCCGTTTCCGACATCGTATGGCGGGTGCCGAAGCTCACCAGCTTGGCGACATAGCCTTCCATGCGCTTGGGCGAGATCTCGGCGAGGATCTTGTTGATCTGGGGCTGCTGGCGCTTGAAGTCAGGCGCTGCCGGGCTGGCCGGTGCGGCGCTTGCTGCACCGGCGCCAAGGGCGAGCAGTGCGGCCAGCAGGGAGGAAGAGATGCGGGCGTGAGGCATGAGTAGCTTTCTGGTTTATGAAGTGCAAATCACGTGCACATCTTCTCATGCGGATTGATTGGTGTCAGTCAATACATCTGACACGCGCGCTAGTCAGATCCCGTCCACATTCCGATCAACGCCCGGCCATAGCCAGCCGCGCAGGCACCGCGAGCGCGCCGTCGTTGGCCGCCTCCAGGCGGAACACGCTCACCACCTGCGCCAGCCGCTCCGCCTCTTCTTCCAGCGCCGCCGCGGCCGCCGTCGCCTGCTGCACCAGCGCCGCGTTCTGGCGGGTAGCCTCGTCCATCTGGCCGATGGCTTCGTTGACCTGGCCGATGCCGGCGCTCTGCTCGGCGCTGGCGCGGCTGATCTCGGCCATGATGTCGGTCACGCGGCGCACCGAGGCCACGATGTCGTTCATCGTGCTGCCCGCTTCGTCCACCAGGCGCGCACCCGCGTCGACCCGCTCGACCGAGCTGCCGATGAGAGCCTTGATCTCCCTGGCGGCGCTCGCCGAGCGCTGCGCCAGGTTGCGCACTTCGGTCGCCACCACGGCAAAGCCGCGACCCTGCTCCCCGGCACGCGCCGCTTCCACGGCGGCGTTCAGCGCCAGGATATTGGTCTGGAAGGCGATGCCGTCGATGACGCCGATGATGTCGACGATCCGCTTCGACGAATCGTTGATCGAGGCCATGGTCTCGACCACCTGGGACACCACCATGCCGCCGCGCAGGGCGACTTCGGAGGCCGATTCCGCCAGCGCATTGGCCTGGCGTGCGTTGTCGGCGTTCTGGCGCACGGTGGCGGTGAGCTGCTCGACCGAAGCGGTGGTCGCTTCCAGTGTGTCGGCCTGGCGTTCGGTGCGGTGCGACAGGTCGCGGTTGCCGTCCGCGATCTCGGTCGAGACGCTGGCCATGTTCAGGGTGCCGTGCCGCACCTGACCGACGATGGCGACCAGGCTGTCGCGCATGCCCTTCATGGCGAACAGCAGGCTTCTGCTGTCGCCCGGGGCGGTCTCGATCTTCACGCCCAGGTCACCGGCGGCGATGGCCCTGACGATCGATGCCGCGTAGTCCGGCTGGCCGCCGAGCTGGCGCAGCAGGCCGCGCGTGATGATCCAGGCGCCCGTCGCGCCGACGGCGATCGCGCCCAGGCACAGCAGGGTCATCCAGCCAAAGAAGCCCGATGCCATCTTGCGGGCGCCAGCCGCTTCCAGCTTGTTCTGCTTCTCCTGCATGTCGATGAAGGCATTGATGCTGGCCAGCCAATCCACGAAGGCGGGCGCCGCCCCCTGCGACAGCAGCGCGGCGGCTTCCTGCGCCTGGCCGGCCGCGTGCAGCGCGATCACGCGCTCGATCAGCGGCCTGGTGCGGCGCTCCTGCTCCTTGATCGATGCCAAGGCCGCCTTCTCGGCCGGCAGGATATCGTTCAGCTCCCGGAACAGCCTGTCCATCGGTTCGGCCGAACGCGTATAGTTCTCGTCCAGCACCTGGATGAGCTTGACGGGCGCGGCGGCGGCGGCCGGGTCGGCTGCCAGCACCACGTCGCGCAGGGCGATCGCGCGGTCATGCACGCTGCCGCGGAAGTTGATCGCGTAGCGCTGCTTCACGTTATTGACGTCGTTGATGTGGTTGAGGATGCTGTCGATGTTGCCGACGCGGCTGATGGCCAGCGCGGTCAGGACGATCATCAGGAAGAACACGGCGCCGTAGCCGACAGCCAGGCGGGTACCAATGGTGAGGGACTTCTTTTTCATGGTGAATCTCAGTGTCGCGATCGAAAAACTAACAATAAAACAACAGTAATTTCCTAAGTGCAACAACTATAGCATGAGCGTGCTTTTCATGCTCAAATTCGTCATTTATTTTGTTGTAAAGATGCGGGTCAATCCCGTGTGGGACACAGCACCATGCCTGAACATCGTATTTTCGCGACACCCTTCGCCAAGCTGTATCCGATGTACGTCCAGAAGGCGGCAAGGAAGAACCGGACCAGGAAAGAAGTGGACCAGCTGATTTGCTGGCTGACCGGCTACGATGCGGCCGCCCTGCAGCGTCAGATCGAACAGCAGAAGCGTGTCGAAGCTTTCTTTGCTGAAGCACCTACCCTCAATCCGCACAGTTCCCTGATCACAGGATTGGTCTGCGGCGTGCGCGTCGAAACGGTCGAGGGCCCGCTGATGCGCAAGATCCGCTTCCTCGACAAACTGGTCGACGAGCTGGCTAGAGGAAAGCCGATGGAAAAGATCCTGCGCTGTCCGCCCTCCTGAGCCTGGCCATCGGCCTTGTAACATCCGATAACACAGTCGTAATGGAATACCGGCCGGGCTCGTCTAGTATGGAAACATACAGATAAGGAGTTCCATCATGAAGAAACCGGCCATGTCACTGTTGTTGCTTGCACTTGCATCGGTATCGTCCGCCGCCCTGGCAGACTCGTGGAAACATGAAAACGGCAAAGGCCGTCATGGCCGCGAATACAAGCAGGTGTATTGGGACGGACACTGCAAGGTCGAGCAAAAGTGGAAGAAGGGTGAGTACAAGGAAAAACGCAAGTGCAAACGCCCGGAGCGCCACTATGTCGACCGCCGCTACGATGAGCGCTACTATGGCCGTCCGGTCGTGCGGCAACACTACTATCCGGCCAGCTCGAATTATTACCCGGACTACCGCCGCCATGAGCGCCGCGACCCGCAGGTGAACATCGACATTCGCATCCGCCAGTAAGCGGGCGTCCCCGGCTGCGATAAAAAAACCCGCGTCGCCGCGGGTTTCTTTCTTACATTGCTGCCTTCTGCTCGGCCGGCTTGTCCTTGCCGGCTGCCTTGGCCGAGGTCTTCTCGGCCTTGGCCGGCTTGGCGGCGCCGGCTTCCATCTGCTTGCCGTTCACGGTCAGCCCGGCCTCGGACAGCTTCATGGCCTTCTTGTCGCCCACGCCCTTGACGCGCTGTTGGAAGTCCGCCCAGTCCTTGAACTCGCCCTTGGCGCGCTCGTCGAGGATCATCTTCGACATGCTCGGACCCACGCCCTTGATGCCGTCCAGCGCGGCCGCATCGGCCTTGTTGACGTCGACCTGGGCGAAGGCGATACCGGTCGAAGCGACCAGCGCGGCAACAGCGAATACCAGTTTCTTGATCATTGAATGTTCTCCGTAGGTTCTCGTACGATGGACGGCGGCGCCATCCATCCACGCACTAACGGAGTTGCGGGGCCGCCGTTGACGGCCCGGCCTTGAGCGAACTCAACCCGGGAAGAGTTCCTCGCGGGTGACGGTCGCCGTACCCAGCTTGCCGACCACGATGCCGCCGGCGCGGTTGGCGGTGGCCAGGGCTTCGTCCAGCTGCGCACCCGCACCCAGCATCGCGGCGAGCGTCGCGATGACGGTGTCGCCCGCGCCCGAGACGTCGAACACCTCGCGTGCGTCGGCGTGCACGTGCAGCACCTCGTTCTCGCTGTACAGACTCATGCCTTCTTCGGAACGGGTCACCAGCAATGCCGTCAGGCCCAGTTCGGCGCGCAGGCGCTGCGCCTTCTCGGTCAATTGTTCTTCGGTCTTCCAGGCGCCCACCACGCGCTGCAGTTCCGATCGGTTCGGGGTCAGGATGGTCGCGCCGCGGTAAGGGGTGAAATCGTCGCCCTTCGGGTCGACCAGCACGATCTTGCCGGCCGTGCGCGCCTCGCGCACCATGTCGGCCACGTTCACCAGCGCGCCCTTGTTGTAGTCGGACAGGATCACCACGTCGTAGTCGGGCAGCAGCGCGCGGAACTGGTCGAGCTTGTCACGCAGCACGGTCTCGGTCGGCGCGTCCTCGAAGTCGATGCGCACCATCTGCTGTTGGCGGCCGATGACGCGCAGCTTGATGATGGTCGAGATGGCGTCGTCGCGCTTCATGTAACTATGGATCGATGCTTCACGCAGCAGCTTCTCGACTTCTTCTCCTGCCTCGTCCTTGCCGGTAATGCCCAGCAGGCCCGTATGCGCGCCCAGCGCGGCGGCATTGCGCGCCACGTTGGCGGCGCCGCCCAGGCGCTCCTCGCGGCGCTCGATGCGCACCACCGGCACCGGCGCTTCCGGCGAGATGCGCGAGACGTCGCCGAACCAGTAGCGGTCGAGCATGACGTCGCCCACCACGAGCAGGCGCACGCTGGAGAGTTCGGGGGCCGCCTCGCGGCGGAAGCTGTCTGCCGCCAGCAGGCGGCTCGGGATCGGATGCGTCATAGATAAGGCTGCGTCAGTTCATCACATTGAGTTCTTCGGTGCGGCGCGGCGGATAGGTTTCCCAGCGGCTGCAGCCCGGGCACTGCCAATAGAACTGGCGCGCCTTGAAGCCGCAGTGGCTGCACTGGTAGCGCGCCAGCTTCTGGGTGTAGCGCTGCACCAGGTTCTTGACCATCGACAGCTCTTCCCACACTTCGGTGCGGGCGTCCATCAGGTGTGCCTCGAGCAGTTTATCCAGGCCCAGCAGGGTCGGGTTGCGGCGCAGCTCCTCGACCACCAGCTGTTTGGCCGCTTCCACGCCGTCGAGTTCGATCACGGCCTTGAACACCACCTCGATCAGGTCGATCGACGATGCTTCGGCGAGGTAGGAACGCAGCAGATTGACGCCTTCCTGTGGTCTACCTACTTTGCGGTAGCCATCCATCAGGCGTTGGGCCACCAGGGCCACGTGCGGCACGCTCTGCTGCTCGACGCGGCGCCAGGTAAGCAGGGCCGCCTCGGTATCGCCCTGGGCCAGCTGGGCGTCGCCGATCAGGATGGTGGCGCGCACGCTGGAGCGGTCGGCCAGCAAGGCCTTGTCGAGCAGCTGCATGGCGTCGCTCGGCTGCAGGTGCACCAGGGCATCCTGGGCCAGCTCGCAGTAGAACTGCGCGATTTCCTTCTGGCGCGCGCCGGCGCCGGACTCCTGCAGGCCGTTGGCGACGTCGATCGCGCGGCGCCATTCCTTTTCGCGCTGGTAGATCTCGAGCAGCGCGCGCCGCGCCTGCACCTCGAAGGCGGTGCCCACCAGCAGGTTGAAGGTTTCCTCGGCACGGTCGAGCAGGCCGGCCTTCAGGTAGTCCATGCCGAGTTCGTACTGGGCGTGGGCCTTCTGCTCGCCCGGGAGGTCGGGACGCGCCAGCAGGTTCTGGTGGACGCGGATGGCGCGTTCGGTCTCGCCGCGGCGGCGGAACAGGTTGCCGAGGGCAAAGTGCATGTCCGCCGATTCGGGATCGAGCTTGACGATCTCGATGAAGGAATCGATGGCCTTGTCCGGCTGGTCGTTGAGCAGGTGGTTCAGGCCCTTGAAGTAGCCGCGCGGCAGGGTGCGCGATTCGAAAACCAGCGAACTGATGTCGACGCGGGCGGCGATCCAGCCGAGGCCGAAGAAGAATGGGATGCCGAGCAGCATCCAGAGTTCGAATTCCATGTGTTCTTGTTCTGTGTTGGCGGTTTGAGCCGGCTTATTGGGCCAGCTTCTGCGCCGGGTTCACGGCATCCGGGGTCGGCTGGGCGGTGCCGGTGCCGGCGGCGCTCTGCAGGGCCTGGATGGTGTTCTTGTGCTGCGAGGTCTGGCGGCGCTGGCGGAACACGGTCGGGGTCAGCGCCAGGATGCCGAGGGCGGCGCCGGCAACGAAGAAGGCCAGCAGCATCAGCACGAGGGGGCCGCGCAGTTCATAGTTGAGGAAGAAATGCAGGTCGACTTCCTGCGTGTTCTTCAGGGCGAAGCCGAAGAACAGGACGAACAGGATGACGCCAACAATGGTGGAGACAAATTTCATCAGCAGTGCCCGCTGGGTGAATGCACAAAGGCGAAGTGTCGCATATCCGACATGATATTTCAAAAGCCGAGCTGGCGCTGCCCCGGCAAGCGGCCGGCAAGGCACGAAAAAAAACGGCATCCCGAAGGACGCCGTTTTTGTCTGCCAGCCAGCAGACGACTTCAGGGAGACTCAATCCTCGATGATCGGTTGCCCGACCATCGCGTCCACCCGCTCGCGCAACTGCTTGCCCGGCTTGAAGTGGGGCACCCGTTTTTCGGGCACCATCACCTTGTCGCCGGACTTCGGGTTGCGGCCGATGCGCGGGGGTCGGCTGTTCAGCGCAAAGCTGCCGAAACCACGGATTTCGATGCGTTGCCCGGTCGCCAGGGCGTTGGTCATCGCATCGAGGATGGTCTTGACGGCAAACTCCGCATCTTTCGCCACCAGCTGAGAATAGCGCTCAGCCAGGCGGTTGATCAGCTCGGACTTGGTCATCTGGTCGCCTCGGAAAGGAATTAACCTTTGTTGTCGAACTTGGCCTTCAGCAGTGCGCCCAGGCTGGTGGTGCCCGAAGCGGCGCTGTTGTCGGCTGCCAGCTTGCTCATTGCTTCCTGGGTCTCGACGTTGTCTTTCGCCTTGATCGACAGCTGGATGCTGCGAGCCTTGCGATCGATGTTGATGACCAGGGCTTCGACCTTGTCGCCCACTTTCAGGTGGGTGCCGGCGTCTTCCACGCGGTCACGCGAGATTTCCGAAGCGCGCAGGTAGCCTTCGACTTCGTCGTTCAGCGCGATCACGGCGCCTTTCGGCTCAACCGATTTCACGGTGCCGGTGACCAGGGTGCCCTTGTCGTTCAGCGAAGCGAAGTTGTTGAACGGGTCGCCTTCCAGCTGCTTGACGCCCAGCGAGACACGCTCGCGCTCGACGTCGATTGCCAGCACGACTGCTTCCAGCTCGTCGCCCTTCTTGAACTTGCGCACGGCTTCTTCGCCGGCTTCGGTCCAGGACAGGTCCGACAGGTGCACCAGGCCGTCGATGTTGCCCGGCAGGCCGATGAACACGCCGAAGTCGGTGATCGACTTGATCGAACCCTTGACCTTGTCGCCCTTCTTGTGGGTCATGCCGAAGTCGTCCCACGGATTCGCCTTGCACTGCTTCATGCCCAGCGAGATACGACGACGCTCTTCGTCGATTTCCAGGACCATGACTTCGACTTCGTCGCCCAGCTGGACAACCTTGTTCGGAGCCACGTTCTTGTTGGTCCAGTCCATTTCCGAGACGTGCACCAGGCCTTCGATGCCCTGCTCGACTTCCACGAACGCGCCGTAGTCGGTCAGGTTGGTGACCTTGCCGAACAGACGGGTGCCCTGCGGGTAGCGACGCGACAGACCGGTCCACGGATCGTCGCCCAGCTGCTTGACGCCCAGCGAGACGCGGTTCTTTTCCTGGTCGTACTTGAGGACCTTGGCGGTGATTTCCTGGCCAACCGACAGCACTTCCGACGGGTGACGCACGCGACGCCATGCCAGGTCGGTGATGTGCAGCAGGCCGTCGATGCCGCCCAGGTCGACGAACGCACCGTAGTCGGTGATGTTCTTGACGACGCCGGTGACCACGGTGCCTTCTTTCAGGGTTTCCATCAGCTTGGCGCGCTCTTCGCCCATCGATGCTTCGATGACGGCGCGACGCGACAGGACCACGTTGTTACGCTTGCGGTCCAGCTTGATGACCTTGAATTCCAGGGTCTTGCCTTCGAACGGGGTGGTGTCCTTGACCGGACGGGTGTCGACCAGCGAACCCGGCAGGAATGCGCGGATGCCGTTGGTCAGGACGGTCAGGCCGCCCTTGACTTTACCGTTGACGGTGCCGGTGACGATCTCGCCCGACTCCATTGCTTTTTCCAGAGCCAGCCACGATGCCAGGCGCTTGGCCTTGTCGCGCGACAGGATGGTATCGCCGAAACCGTTCTCCAGCGATTCGATGGCCACGGAAACGAAGTCGCCGATCTGGACTTCCAGTTCGCCCTGGTCATTCTTGAATTCTTCGACCGGAATGAAGGCTTCCGACTTCAGGCCGGCGTTGACGATCACGAAATTGTGATCCAGGCGCACGACTTCAGCCGAGATGACTTCGCCCGAACGCATGTCTTGACGCGACAGCGATTCTTCGAAAAGGGCGGCGAAGCTTTCCATGCCGGTATCTTGATTGGTTGCAGTAGACATAAAGGTTATTACTCGAGTTAGCCCAGCAGGCCGGCGATGGTGCGGACTGAACTGGGGTTAGGTTGACACACACCTGCGATGGCGGAATTGCCGCCGCAGGCACCCTACAAGGACGCCGTACCGTCGCGGGCCCCATTCTGGCCACCCGCCTTGATACGTCGTCCCGGCGAAGGCCGGGACCCAAGTTTCCTAACGCAGTCGCTGCGGCGATGACTCGAGCCAACGGCGACTCATCGAACTTGGATTCCGGCCTTCGCCGGAATGACGGTCTTGGAGCTAACAACTCCCCTCAGACCACCATTTCAAGACTACTTATGCGCATACCACGCCAACACCTGTTCGACCGCTTCCGCAGCCGACATGTTCGAGGTATCGAGCTGGTAGGCATCCTCTGCCGGGACCAGGGGAGCGATGGCGCGCTTGGTGTCGCGCTCGTCTCGTTCCTTCAAATCCTTCAGCAGATCGTCCATATTAGCAGAAAATCCTTTGTCAATCAATTGCTTATACCGGCGTTGCGCACGTGCCTCGACGCTTGCGGTCAAGAACACTTTTAATTTCGCGCCGGGAAAGATCACCGTGCCCATGTCACGCCCGTCGGCCACCAGGCCGGGCGTCTCGCGAAAGCCCAATTGCAGGCCATACAGGGCCTGGCGCACGGTCGGCAGCGCGGCGATCTTCGATGCCATGTTGCCAACCTCTTCCGCCCGGATCGCGCCGGTGACGTTCTCGTTGTTCAGGAAGATATCACCGCCGACGAAGCGCGCCGGCAGGTGTTCGGCCAGCTTGGCGATGCCGTGCTCGTCGCGCAGCTCGAGGCCGCGGCGGATCGCCTGCAGCGCCGTCAGGCGGTACAGGGCGCCCGAGTCGAGCAGGTGGAAGCCCAGGCGCTCGGCGACCTTGGCGGCAACGGTGCCCTTGCCGGAAGCGGTCGGGCCGTCGATGGCGATGACGGGAATGGGATTATTTGGCATGTGATGGTCGCGGGGGTAAAACGGTCCAGTCGGCATTCTACTGTTTCCCCCGCGACGCCGTGTTCAAAACAGCTCGTTCTTCGCAATGCCGGCAAAGGCCTCGAAGTATTCCGGGAAGGTCTTGGCCACGCATTTCGGGTCGTTGATGCGCATCGCGTTGCCGCGCCGCGCCTTGCCGTCGAGCGAGGCCAGCGAGAAGCACATCGCCATCCGGTGGTCGTCGTAGGTGTCGATGGTGGCCGGCTTGAGCTGCTCCGGCGGGGTGATGCGGATGTAGTCCGGCCCCTCCTCCACCCTTGCTCCCACCTTGCGCAACTCGGTCGCCATCGCGGCCAGGCGGTCGGTCTCCTTCACGCGCCAGCTGGCGATGTTGCGCAGCGTGCTCGGGCCGTCGGCGTACAGCGCGGCCACGGCGATGGTCATGGCGGCATCCGGGATGTGGTTGAAGTCGGCGTCGATCGCTTTCAACACGCCGTTCGAACGGGCTTCGATCCAGTTTTCGCCGCGCGTGATGATGGCGCCCATGCGCTCGAGCGCGTCGGCGAAGCGCACGTCGCCCTGGATGCTGTTCTCGCCCACGCCTTCGACCCGCACCGGGCCGCCGGCGATGGCGCCGGCCGCCAGGAAGTAGGAGGCCGAGGAAGCATCGCCCTCGACGTGGATGCTGCCGGGCGACTGGTAGCGCTGACCGGGGTGCACGGTGAACGAGGCCCAGCCGTTCTGCTCGACCGTCACGCCGAAGCGGCGCATCAGGTTCAGGGTGATCTCGATGTAGGGCTTGGAGATCAGCTCGCCGATCACGTCGATCGACACCGCATGGTTGGTCGCCATCAGGGGCGCGGCCATCAGGAGCGCGGTCAGGAACTGGCTCGACACGTTGCCGCGCACCGCCATGCGGTTGGCCGCGATGCGGCCGCGCTTGATGCGCAGCGGCGGGAAGCCCTGCTCGCCCGTGTACTCGATCTGGGCGCCGACCTCGTTCAGCGCATCGACCAGGTCGCCGATCGGGCGCTCGTGCATGCGCGAGACGCCGTGCAGGGTGTAGTCGCCGCCGATCACGGCCAGCGCGGCCGTCAGCGGACGGATCGCGGTGCCGGCATTGCCCATGAAGAGGTCGGCCTCGTGGACCGGCAGCACGCCGGCCTGGCCGTGCACGACCACGGTGCGCTCGTCGACTTCGTCCCACTGGATGCCCAGCGAGCGCAGCGCGCCCAGCATCACCATGGTGTCGTCCGAGGCCAGCAGGTCGTGGATGGTGGTGGTGCCCTCGGACAGCGCCGCCAGCAGCAGGGTGCGGTTCGAGATGCTCTTGGAACCCGGCAGGCGCACGCTTCCAGCCACGTGGATCACGGGTTCGAGGTCGATGTGCTGCGGGTAGTGTTTAGACTGCGTCATTCTATGTCCTGGTTCTGCGGGGGCGGCGGCGAGCCGGCCTCGATCGCCTCGATCCATTCGCGCCGCGCGCGCTGCGCGTTGGCGAAGACGGTTTCGAGGCCGCGTCCGTCGGCGGCGGCGAGCGTCGCCCGCAATGAAGTCAATTGTGCCAGATATGCATCGAGCTCGGTGAGCAAGGCCTCGCGGTTGGCCAGGCTGATGTCGCGCCACATCTCGGGCGAGGAGCCGGCGATCCGCGTGAAGTCGCGAAAGCCACTGGCGGCGTATTGGAACAGCAGGCTGGCGTGCGGCTTGGCGGCGATGTCGTCCACCAGCGCATAGGCCAGCAGGTGCGGCAAATGGCTGACGGCGGCGAACACGCGGTCGTGATCCTGCGGGCTCAGGGTATGGATGAGCGAGCCGCAGTGGCGCCAGGCGCCGGCCACGCGCTCGACATCGCCTGGTGCGTTTTCCGGCAGCGGCGTAAGCACGGTCTTCTTGCCGCGGTAGAGCTCCGCGCGCGCCGCATCCGGACCGTTGGACTCGCTGCCCGCGATCGGGTGGCCGGGCACGAACTGCCTGATGCGCTCGCCCAGCGCCGCACGTGCGCTGGCGACCACGTCGCACTTGGTGCTGCCGGCATCGGTGACGACGGTGTGCGGCTCCAGATACGGCAGCAGCGAGGCGAGGATCGCCCCGGTCTGCCCGACCGGCGCGGCCAGCAGCACCAGGTCGGCGCCGCGCATCGCCTGCTGCGGGGTCTCGCAGACCTCGTCGACGATGCCCAGTTCGAGCGCGCGCGCCATCGCTGCCGGCTCACGGCCCAGTCCGGCCACGCTGCGTACCACGCCGGCCTGCTTGAGCGCCAGCGCGAAGGAACCGCCGATCAGGCCGACGCCGACGACGACGAGCCGGTCGATCATCAGCCGAGAACTTTCTTTAGCGCTGCGACGAAGGCGGCATTCTCTTCCGGCAGGCCGATCGAGATGCGCAGCCACTGGGGCAGGCCGTAGTTGCCGACCGGGCGCACGATCACGCCCTGCTTGAGCAGCGCCAGGTTGACGCGGGCGCCGGCCTGGTCATCAATGCCCACCTTCACCAGCACGAAGTTGCCGAACGAGGGCACATATTGCAGGCCGAGTTCATCGAAAGCGGCGGTCAACTGCTTGTAACCTTCCGCATTGTTGCGCGCCCCCTTCTCCAGGAATTCCTTGTCGTTCAGCGCGGCGATCGCGGCGGCCTGCGCCAGCGAATTGACGTTGAAGGGCTGGCGGATGCGGTTCATCAGGTCGGTCACCGCAGGCTGGGCGATGGCGAAACCGACGCGCAGGCCGGCCAGGCCGTAGGCCTTGGAGAAGGTGCGCGAGACGATCAGGTTCGGGTACTTGCGCACCCACTGGCTCGATTCGAACTGGTGCTCGGGCGCCAGGTATTCGTTGTAGGCCTCGTCCAGCACCACGACCACATTACTCGGCACTTTCTGCAGGAAGGCTTCGATCTCGGCTGCCGGGATGAAGGTGCCGGTCGGGTTGTTCGGGTTGGCCACAAAGACCAGGCGGGTATCAGGCTCGATGGCGGCCGCCATCGCATCCAGGTCGTGACCGTAGTCCTTGGCCGCGACCACGATGGCGCGGCCGCCCACGCCCTGCGTGGCCAGCGCGTACACGGCAAACGAGTACTGCGCATACACCACGGACTCGCCCTTCTGCACGAAGGCGTGCGCGGCGATCTCCAGGATGTCGTTGCTGCCGTTGCCCAGGGTGATCCAGTCGGCCGGGACGTCGTAGCGTGCGGACAAGGCAGCCTTCAGTTCGAAGCCGTTGGCGTCCGGGTAGCGGCCGAGGTCGGCGGCAGCCTGCGCCATCGCGGCGCGGCTCGATTCCGGGATGCCGAAAGGGTTCTCGTTGGAGGCGAGCTTGACGATCTTGGCTTCGTCGAGGCCGAACTCGCGGGCGACTTCAGCGATGGGTTTGCCGGCCTGGTAAGGGGCGATGGCGCGGACGTAATCTGGACCGAATTGCGACATGGGATTCTCGAATAAAAATGGAAATTAAAGACTCTGCGGATAGGAGCCGAGCACCTTGAAAAAGGCTGCGTTGTCCTTCAGCTCGTCGAGGGCGCGGGCGACGGCGGCGTCGCGCACGTGGCCCTCGATGTCGACATAGAAGTAGTACTCCCAAGTGCCGATGCGCGCCGGGCGCGATTCAAAACGCGTCATCGACACGCCGTGCTTGGCGAGCGGGGCCAGCAAGTTGTAGACGGCGCCCGCCTTGTTCGGCACGGCCAGCACGATGGCCGTATGGTCGCGGCCGGACGGGCCGGTTTCCAGGCTGCCGATGACGGCGAAACGGGTGCGGTTGTGCGGATCGTCCTGGATGTGGGCCTGCACCACGCCGAGCTGGTACTGCTCGCCTGCCATCTCGCTGGCGATCGCCGCCACGCTCGGGTCCTGGCTGGCCAGGATCGCTGCTTCCGCGTTGGAGGCCACGGCGCGGCGCTCGATGCCGGGATGGTGCAGGTTGAGCCACACCTGGCACTGGGCCAGCGCCTGCGAATGGGCGCACACGACGGTGACGCCGTCCATGGAGCCGGTCCTGGTCATCAGGCTGTGGTGGACCGGGATCGAGATCTCGCCGCTGATGACGGTGGTGGTGGCCAGCATCAGGTCGAGGGTACGGTTGATCGCGCCCTCGGACGAGTTCTCGACCGGCACCACGCCGAAGTCGGCGGTGCCGGCCTCGGTGGCGCGGAACACCTCGTCGATCGACACGCAGGGCAGCGTCTCGATGGCGCTGCCGAACTGCTGGTACACGGCCTGCTCGCTGAAGGTGCCCGAAGGGCCGAGGTAGGCCACCGTCACGCGCTTTTCCAGCGCGCGGCAGGACGACATGATCTCGCGGAAGATGGTCTGGACGTCGCGGTCCTTCAGCGGGCCGGGATTGCGCTCGGCCACGCCGCGCAGCACCTGGGCTTCGCGTTCGGGACGGAATACCGGGGCGTTGGTTTCGGCCTTCACGTGGCCGACTTGCTGGGCGATCTTGCCGCGCCGGCTCAGGAGTTCCAGGATTTGCGCGTCGATCGCGTCGATCTGCTCGCGCAGGGGGAGGAGTTTGTCATTCATCGTAAGCTCGTTATTTCAATCCGCATGGCAATCCACGGGCGCATGCGTCCGTGGATTGCCATGCGGCGGTCGCGTGTTACCGCCCCGCGAATTCGTTCAAATAATCGACGAGGGCCTGCACACCCTCGAGCGGCATCGCGTTGTAGATCGATGCCCGCATGCCGCCGACGGACTTGTGGCCCTTCAGTTGCAGCAGCCCGCGCGCCTTCGCGCCGGCCAGGAATTTGTCGTTCAGGGATTCGTCGCGCAGGTAGAAGGGTACGTTCATGCGCGAGCGGTATTCGGGCGCGACGCGGTTCTGGTAGAAGTCGTCGGCGTCCAGCGCCTCGTACAGCAGGCGCGCTTTCTCAATATTACGCTGTTCCATCGCCGCGACGCCACCCTGCTGCTTCAGGTGGGCGAACACCAGGCCCGCGATGTAGATCGCGTAGGTCGGCGGCGTGTTGAACATGGAGTCGTGCTCGGCCACGGTGCGCCAGTGGAAGGCCGAGGGGCAGATCGGCAGGGCGTCGTCCAGCAGGTCGTCGCGCACGATCACCAGGGTCAGGCCGGCCGGGCCGATGTTCTTCTGGGCGCCGGCGAAGATCACGCCGTACTTCGACACGTCGATTTGCCGCGACAGGATGTGCGAGGACATGTCGGCCACGATCGGCACCTTCGGCAACGATTCGGGCACGAAGTTGAATTCGACGCCGTCGATGGTCTCGTTGGTGCAGATGTGCAGGTAGGCCGCGTGCGAGGTGAGGTTCCAGGTATCCTGCGGCGGCACGCCGGTGAAGCCGCTTGCCTCGCTCGAGGCAGCGATGTTGACGTGGGCGTAGCGCTTGGCTTCCTTGATCGACTTGCCCGACCAGGAGCCGGTATGGATGAAATCGATCGTCGCCGGCTGCGGGCAGCAGCCGACCATGTTGAGCGGGATGATGGCGTTCATGGCCAGCCCTCCGCCCTGCATAAACAGGACACGATAGTTGGCCGGCACCGCCAGCAGCTCGCGCAGGTCGCTTTCCGCCTGCTGGTAGATGGAGATGAATTCCGGACCGCGGTGGCTCATCTCCATCACCGACATGCCGCTGCCGTGCCAGTCGAGCATCTCGCTCGCGGCCTGCTGCAGCACTTCCTTCGGGAGGACGGCCGGGCCGGCCGAAAAATTGAATACCTGCGTGTGTTGCTCCATCCGGCGGTCCTTTCTATGCGCTTACGGTTTCTGTACGTCCTGGGCCATGTCCTGCATCAGCTGGGCGACGCGCGGCATCATCACGCGCTGCGCGGCTGCCATGCCCTCGGTCGCCAGCTTCGGCGTGAGCGTCATCATCTTGCGCCCCACCGGGCTCTGGTAGAACGCGGTCAGTTGCTTGATCTCGGCGACCGTGTAGTTGTTGGCGTACAGCGGCACCATTTCGTCGATCATCGCGTCGACCAGGGCCGGATCGTTGAAGATCTTCGCCAGCGACTGGGTCATGTGCGGAAGCGACTGTTCGACCTTGGCCATGGCCTCCTGCTTCTGCTGCGCGTCGAGCTTGGGGTCGGCCTGGATCATGCCGCCCAGCTGCTGGCGCATCATGGCCGGCATGGCCTGCTGCATCTGCGCGTACATGGCGTTCATGTTCTTGCGCATCTCCATGGCATTGAACATCGCCTTGACGGCGCTGGTCGCCTGCGGATCGACGCCTGGCGCAGCCAGCGCGAACGAAGGAAAGGCCGCGAACGTGGCGGCAGCGGACAGGGCAAGGACGAATTTTTTCATTGTTGTAGGTGTCTCGGGTTGCTGCGCCGGCCAGCCCGGCGCGAAAAAAAGGGCCGCGTCGACGCGGCCCTTCGGCTTATTGCGGCGCCTGTTCGAGCTCGACCTCTTCGAGGTCGGTTTCGACGACGCGCTGCAGGCCGGACAGCTTGGTGCCGTCTTCGACCGCGATCAGGGTCACACCCTGGGTGGCACGGCCCATCTCGCGGATCTCGGCCACGCGGGTGCGGATCAGGACGCCGCCGGTCGTGATCAGCATGATCTCGTCGTTGGCGTCGACCAGGGTCGCCGCCACCACCTTGCCGTTACGCTCGGACTGCTGGATCGCGATCATGCCCTTGGTGCCGCGGCCATGGCGGGTGTACTCGGTGATCGGGGTACGCTTGCCATAGCCGTTCTCGGTAGCCGTGAGCACCGACTGCTGCTCGTTCTCGGCCACCAGCAGGGCGATCACGTTCTGGCCCTCTTCCAGGTTCATGCCGCGCACGCCGCGCGCGGTACGGCCCATCGGACGCACGTCGTTCTCGTCGAAGCGCACCGCCTTGCCGCCGTCCGAGAACAGCATCACGTCGTGCTGGCCGTCGGTGAGCGCCGCGCCCACCAGCACGTCGCCGTCGTCGAGGTCGACCGCGATGATGCCGGCCTTGCGCGGGTTGCTGAAGTCCTTCAGCGGGGTCTTCTTGACGGTGCCCAGCGAGGTCGCCATGAACACGTAGTGGTCTTCCGGGAAGGTCCGGTTCTCGCCCGACAGCGGCAGGATCACGGTGATCTTCTCGCCGTCCTGCAGCGGGAACATGTTGACGATCGGCTTGCCGCGCGAGTTGCGCGAGCCCTGCGGCACTTCCCACACCTTCAGCCAGTACATCCGGCCGCGGTTCGAGAAGCACAGCATGTAGTCGTGGGTGTTGGCGATGAACAGCTGGTCGATCCAGTCCTCGTCCTTGGTCGCCATCGCCTGCTTGCCGCGGCCGCCACGTTTCTGGGCGCGGTATTCGCCGATCGGCTGCGACTTCATGTAGCCGGTGTGCGAGAGCGTGACCACCATGTCCTGCGGGGTGATCAGGTCTTCGGTTTCCAGGTCGCTGGCATTGTGTTCGATGACCGAGCGGCGTGTGTCCTTGCCGTTGTCGGCGTAGTCGCTCTTGATCTGCACCATCTCGTCGCTGATGATGGTGGTGACGCGCTCCGGCTTGGCCAGGATGTCGAGCAGGTCGGCGATGTGGGCCATCACTTCCTTGTACTCGTTGACGATCTTGTCCTGCTCCAGGCCGGTCAGGCGCTGCAGGCGCATCTGCAGGATTTCCTGGGCCTGCTCGTCGGACAGCTTGTACAGGCCGTCCTGCTGCATGCCGTAGTGCTTCGGCAGGTGCTCCGGACGGAAGGCCTCGATGCCGCCGGACGCGCCGAGATCGGTGCGGGTCAGCATTTCGCGCACCAGGGACGAATCCCAGGCCTTGCCCATCAGCTCGACCTTCGCGATCGGCGGCGTCGGCGCGGCCTTGATGATGGCGATGAAGTCGTCGATGTTCGCCAGCGCCACGGCCAGGCCTTCCAGCATGTGGCCGCGCTCGCGCGCCTTGCGCAGTTCGAACACGGTGCGGCGGGTGACCACTTCGCGGCGGTGCGACAGGAAGCACTCGAGCATCTGCTTGAGGTTCAGCAGCTTCGGCTGGCCGTTGACCAGCGCCACCATGTTCATGCCGAAGGTATCCTGCAGCTGGGTCTGCTTGTACAGGTTGTTCAGCACCACTTCCGGCACTTCGCCGCGCTTCAGCTCGATGACCACGCGCATGCCCGACTTGTCGGACTCGTCGCGGATGTCGCTGATGCCTTCCAGCTTCTTGTCGCGCACGTTCTCGGCGATGCGCTCGAGCAGCGATTTCTTATTTACCTGGTAGGGCAGCTCGTCGATGATGATCGCGACGCGGCCGCCGTCCTTGCCGTATTCCTCGAAGTGGGTCTTGGCGCGCATCACCACGCGGCCGCGGCCGGTGCGATAACCGTCGCGCACGCCCGAGACGCCGTAGATGATGCCGGCGGTCGGGAAGTCCGGCGCCGGGATCAGCTCGATCAGCTCGTCGATGCTGCAGTCCGGGTTCTTCAGCAGGTGCTGGGCGCCGTTGATGACTTCCGACAGGTTGTGCGGCGGGATGTTGGTAGCCATGCCCACCGCGATGCCCGAGGAACCGTTGATGAGCAGGTTCGGGATCTTGGTCGGCAGGACGGTCGGCTCTTTTTCCTTGCCGTCGTAGTTCGGCTGGTAGTCGACGGTGTCCTTGTCGATGTCGGCCAGCAGTTCGCTGGCGATCTTGTCGAGGCGGCACTCGGTGTAACGCATTGCCGCGGCGGAGTCGCCGTCGATCGAGCCGAAGTTGCCCTGGCCGTCGACCAGGGTGTAGCGCAGCGAGAAGTCCTGCGCCATGCGCACCAGCGTGTCATAGATCGACGCGTCGCCGTGCGGGTGGTACTTACCCATGGTGTCGCCGACCACGCGCGCGCATTTCACGTACGGACGGTTGTGCGCGTAATTACTCTCGTGCATGGAGTACAGCACGCGGCGGTGCACCGGCTTGAGGCCGTCGCGCACGTCCGGCAGAGCACGGCCCACGATCACGCTCATCGCGTAATCGAGGTAGCTCTTGCGCATTTCTTCTTCTAGGGAAATGGGAACTGTTTCTTTTGCGAATTGATCCATTGGGCGGGTCGACTGCTTTCAGGCTAATGGTTATTGACTGCAACGGATGATTCTACCATGCGAGGGTTGGCGTCAGCACAATTCCGTTTTCCCGCCATGACAATTCAACGATTGTCGAGGCCGGCCCGGCACGCTTGACCAAATGTTGCGCCCAAACAACGTTGATAAAAATATGCATCGGGTTTGATTTAGGTGCAGTCGTGCGTTTTTGGTGCATGTGGCAAAATGGACAGGAAATTAATTGATTGTTTCATAATGCGAAACTGGCCCCTTCCCCGGACGTGTTAGTATCTTGACCATAACGCCCCGCTGAGTTTCGCAAGGCATTTATCCCCGAAAGGAAAAAGAACATGAATAAACTGGCAACCCTCATGCTCGCTGCTTCGGCTGCGATCGCGGGCAATGTTTACGCCCAAAGCGATGCGCCGTATGCGCCGCTGACCACGGACATCCAGGCGCGCACCCCGTATAGCGCCTATGTGCAGGACAGCCGCGGCGTGATCGCCCGCAATCCTTTCGGCCTGTGCTGGCGCACCGGTTACTGGACCCCGGCAGACGCGGTCCCGGGCTGCGACGCGCCGTTGTGCGTGCCGCCGGAGAAGCTGGAAAACGGCAAGTGCGTCGCTCCGCCGCCGCCACCGCCGCCGCCAGTGGTCGAGGCACCTGCCCCGGCACCGACGCCGGCGCCGGTTCCGGTCCCGACCTCGGAAAAAGTGTCCTACTCGGCTGACGCCTTCTTCGACTTCGACAAGGCCGTTCTGAAGCCGGCCGGCAAGGCATCGCTCGACGAGCTGGTCTCGAAGCTGGGCGACATGAACCTGGAAGTCATCATCGCCGTCGGCCACACCGACTCGATCGGCACCGATGCCTACAACCAGAAGCTGTCGATCCGCCGCGCCGAAGCCGTCAAGGCCTACCTGAAGGGCAAGGGCGTGGAAGAGAACCGCATCTACACCGAAGGCAAGGGCGAGAGCCAGCCTGAAGCCGACAACAAGACCTCGGCTGGACGCGCCAAGAACCGCCGCGTGGAAATCGAAGTCGTCGGCACCCGTACCGTCAACAAGTAATCCCTGGCGATTGCTTCAGGAAGACCCCGCCCTGGCGGGGTTTTTTTTCGTTTTTGGCAAACACGTGGCAGCGGCGTGAAAACCGCCCGTACATATTTTCCGTGCGGCACCCCGTGAGCTTCACCATTTCCAGTATTATCCCGAGTATGAACACGAACGCAGACCCCTTAGAAATCCAGAAATTCAGCGAACTGGCCCACCGCTGGTGGGACCCGACGTCCGAATTCCGTCCGCTGCACGAAATCAATCCGCTGCGCCTCGAGTGGATCAATGCCCGCGCCCCGCTGCTGGGCAAGAAGGTGATCGACATCGGCTGCGGCGGCGGCGTGCTGTCCGAAGCCATGGCGCGCAAGGGCGCCAAGGTGACCGGCATCGACCTGTCGAAGAAGGCCCTGAAGGTCGCCGATCTGCACAGCCTGGAATCGGGCGTGGAAGTGCGCTACAAGCACATCTCCGCAGAGGAAATGGCGGCCGAGGAAGCCGGCCAGTTCGACGTGGTCACCTGCATGGAAATGCTCGAGCACGTGCCGGACCCGGCCTCGATCGTGCAAGCCGCGGCTACCCTGGTGAAACCGGGCGGCCACGTGTTCTTCTCGACGCTCAACCGCAACCCGAAGTCCTACCTGTTCGCCGTCATCGGCGCGGAATACATTCTGCGCATGCTGCCGCGCGGCACCCACGACTACGCCAAGTTCATCACGCCGGCCGAACTGTCGCAGTACGCACGGCTGGCGGGCCTGCAGGTCGACGGCCTGAAAGGCCTGACCTACAATCCGCTCACCAAGATCTACTCGCTCAACAACGACACCGATGTGAATTACATGGTGGCGTGCAGCAAGCCGCTCTGAACCTCGCCCTGATTTTTACATGACTCTCCCGACCGTCCTGCCGGCACCGCGTGCCATTCTGTTCGACCTCGATGGCACGCTCGCCGACACCGCGCCCGACCTCGCGGCCGCCGTCAACTGGCTGCGCACCGAACGCGGCCTGCCGCCGACCCCGTACTCGGTGCTGCGTCCCACCGCGTCCGCCGGCGCGCGCGGCATGATCGGCGCCGCCTTCGGCCTGGCGCCGGGCGACGAGGGTTACGAGGAACTGCGCATGCAATGGTTCGACCGCTACCAGGAAACCATGGCCGTGCACAGCTCGCTGTTCGGCGGCGTGACCGAACTGCTGGTCGGGATCGAGCAGGCCGGCATGGCCTGGGGCATCGTCACCAACAAGCCGGCACGCTTCACCGATCCCCTGCTTCCGCAGATCGGCCTGTCGCACGCCGGCTGCGTGGTGTCGGGCGACACCACCGGCTTCCCGAAGCCCCACCCTGCCCCGCTGCTCGAAGGCGCCCGCCGCCTCGGCGTGGATCCGGAGCACTGCTGGTACGTCGGCGACGACAAGCGCGACGTCGAGGCCGGCCACGCCGCTGGCATGGTCACGGTGGCTTGCAACTGGGGCTATTGCGGCGCCATCGAACCTTCTACCTGGGGCGCCGACTACCTGCTCGACACCCCGACCGACCTGCTGCAGACCCTGCGCACCGTGGTGGAAACCGCACGCGCGGCCACGTCGGCGGCCTGATCTCCCAGAGCGAGCCCTCCGGCTCGCTTACAAGTCTTTACGATTGATACAGGCTTCTGTCTAGTTCTGTGCCGGGCTCACCGGTAATCTACTCCCATACGACAACACAACGTTTAACGGAGCAGAACATGGAAACCACCCGCCTCAACCGCATTCATCCCCTGATGGCCGCTGCCGCCGTGTCGGTCGTGATTGTCAGCCTGACCGGCGCCGCCGCGATCACCGGCCTGCTGCCGAATTCGAACAGCGCACCCGACGTGCCCGCAAACCAGCTGGCAGCTGCTTCGCCCTACGGCGTCCAGGCGCCGCTGCAGCAGCCCGGCATGGTCCCGGTGACCACCGCACAAGGCCAGGTCGTGATGGTGCCGGCCGCCGCGGTCCAGGGTCAGGTCGCCGCCGCGCCGCTGTCGGCCACCCCGGTGACCCCGCAGCTCGCAACCCAGCTGGCAGCCGGCCCCGCGCCGCAGATGGCCATGCCGGTCGCTGCAGCCCAACCGATCGCTTACGCACAGCCGGTCGCCCAGCCTGCCCCGGCGCCGGAGCGTGTGGTGGTCAAGGAAGTGATTCGTGAAAAGCCGGTAGTGAAGGTGGTCGAGAAGACCCGTGTGGTCCACGCCAAGCCGAGCGAGCCGCGCTACTACCCGCAGCAGGCGCCCGCCCCAGCCCAGCCGAACTACGTCGGCATCGGCACCGGCGCCGTGATCGGCGGCCTGATCGGCAACCAGATCGGCGGCGGCAACGGCAAGAAGCTGGCTACCGTGGCCGGCATCATCGGCGGCGGCATGCTCGGTAACGAGATCGCCAACCGCAACCGCTAAGCAGCCCTCTCCGTTGAGAAAAAGCCGCAGGCATTCAGCCTGCGGCTTTTTTTCGGAAGATGCAGACGATGATGTCGCTCGGGAAGATGCGCAGCAGGGGAATCGCGCACATGACCGCAATGTACTGCAGCCAGAGCGACACTGGGGACACCTTGCCGGCATAGCTCAGGCGTTCGCGTAACCCCCTGGCGCGCAGGGCCGGCAGTTCGGCGCAATCGACCAGCTCGAAGCCCTGTCCCGCCACCAGCCTGCCGAGGTTGACGGGACTGAAGTAATGCACGTGGGGCGACGGCATGTCTTTCTGCCACAGCCGCTCGAATGGCATGCGCCATCCCAGGCGGACGGCGAGTTTCGAGAAGCGGTAGAAGAAGCCGCGGCTGCTGGGCAGGTTGAGGATCAGGATGCCTTCCTTGTTCAGGTGCTGCTGGCAGGCGTCCAGGGCGCTGCGGATATCCGGAATATGCTCGATGACGTCGTTGAACACGATGACGTCGAAGCGCTCGCTGTCCTTCAACACGTCCGGAAAGAACCCGGCACGCACCGGCAGGCCGCGAGCGGCGGCGCGCGCACCGACCGCCGCATCGGGCTCGACGCCGAGCACGTCGAAATGCTCGCGCGCCGCCTCCAGGAACCAGCCGTGGGCACTGCCCACGTCGAGCAGGCTGCACTTGGCTTGCCGGACATGCCGCCTGGCGTACTGGACAATCGCACGGAAATTCTCCAGTCGAATGGCCTTGAGCGCCGCTTCACGCTCGGCTTCGTTGATCTCGACGTCGGTAGGCATGTCGATGGCGACGGACAGGGCAGCACTCTCGTAGTGGCATACCGGGCAGGTCGCATGCCATGACAGGAGGCCAGCCATTTGGGTGTTGCCACAGACGATACAGACCATTTCCATTTCCTTGTCGAAACGTGAAGCAGCAGACGGCGTAACGAGCGATGTTATTGCACTTTCGTCATGGTATGCAGATATTTTTTGGCCTACTTGACGTTAAGCGAGGTCTAAGCTACCAGACTGCACGTAGTGACGAATTGGAGTACAATGAAGCTTCTTTCGTTGGGGGCGACCTGGTTTCGACGTGGGTTGCAAAGCAGCGCAGGGCATACCGAGGACTGGTTACCTCGTAAATACATCCAGAAATCAATAACTGCAAACGATAACTCGTACGCACTCGCAGCTTAATTGCTGCTAGGTCCACAACACCTCGCCCCTGGGGTGTGTCGCAAGACTCGTGGACTCATTTACAGGGGCTCGCAGTAGGCCGGGTCACTTGGTCGACTGTTAAATAATAGGTGACTCGCTTGTCCAAAGGGTGCACATCCCCGTTGTCCAGGTTAAATTAATTGATAGTGCTAAGTATGTAGAACTGTCTGTAGAGTGCTTGCGGACGCGGGTTCGATTCCCGCCGCCTCCACCACCATACACTGTAGAATCAAGGACTTAGATTCTTCGGGCTGTCATTGTTTTGGGTTAGATGGGGCTATTTTAGCTCGGTAATGCCAACTTATTGACAGCCTAATTAGGGCGCTTCGGACACCTTCGCGGCGCCCTTTTTTATTCCGTAGACCTCTTCCGCCCGGCTGCCGGCCTGGCTGTCCGCATCAGGCATCCAGCGGCCGTATCTGCGAATGATCATCGACCAGTCGCGGTGCCCCATCTGGCGCGCGACCCACATCGGATGTTCTCCAGAGGAAAGCATCATACTCGCGTACGTATGCCGAGTCTGGTACGGGTAGCGGTACCGAACTCCCGCCCTCTTCAGTGCATATTGCCACATCGTCTTCCGGATCGGCTGATCGCCAGCCCAGCGCGCCAGGGTCTGCGGGTTCTGGAATACTTCCTCTCCGGCGAGGTAAGTGTGTGCTTTTTGCGCTTGGAGTGCCTCGAGCGCAGCCTGCAACAACTTAACCTCTCGCCTCCCGGCGTTCGTCTTCGTCCCTTCCGGCGCCGTGGCTCGCTGGGTCAGCGCGCGCGACACGCGCACCACGCCGCGGGTGAAGTCGATGTCTGTCCAGTCCAGGGCGACTAGTTCCGATGTGCGCAAGCCGGTCCAGAAGGCGAACTGCACCAGATTTCGCCCCTGCCCTTCCAACGCGGCCAGAATGGCAGACTGCTCCACCCGGTCAAAAGGGTCGATGTCGTCGCCCTCCTTCGGCGCCTCGGCGCGCCGGTAGGTGTAGCCGGCCAGCGGGTTTGCCTCGAGTAACTCGTCGTCGACCGCCTCCGTAAGCGCTGCCCGTAGCACGCTCTGAATATTCGCCAGGGTTTTGTTGCCCGCCTCGTACTCAGTCAGTTTGTCGCGAACGTGCTTGCGCTTAAGCTCGGACAGCTTCATTTTGCCGAACCACGGATCCAGCTGTCCGACCACGATCTTGCGGTATCCCTCGTAGCTGCTCGCCTTTAACTGTTGCTTCTGGCGATCGAGCCACTTATCGAGGAAGTCGCCCACGCTCACCAGGTCAGCTGGCGCCGCCTCGGCCGCGGCGAGCTCCTGTGCGCGCTTTGACTCAGGGAACGTCGCCGCATAGTCGAACGTGCCAGCCGAGATCGCGTGTAGGATCGCCGCGCGATGCTGCTCGGCCCGCTTCAGGTTAGAGGCTGTGGGCTTAAGTGGGACCCTTTCCCGGCAACGGACCCCGCGATAC
Organism: Massilia sp. UBA6681; assembly: GCF_002454935.1. Taxonomy (NCBI): domain Bacteria; kingdom Pseudomonadati; phylum Pseudomonadota; class Betaproteobacteria; order Burkholderiales; family Oxalobacteraceae; genus Massilia; species Massilia sp. UBA6681. The sequence continues at coordinate 60,953 of NZ_DKJX01000072.1, read as the reverse complement.
ATGAAGCTAATTTCGATGCTGCTTTCCGATGCAGCTTTAACACCCCGCCCGTCTCGACCCATTCTCTGTACCCCTCCACATCAATTAGGACCCGGTTGTCGGGCGCCTTCTTCCATATTTTGCCTTCTGGCCAGATCCCGTCCCTGATTTTGGTCCGGATGGCGTCCTCGCTATAGCCCGACAGTTCTGCGAACTTCGGGATGGTCACGTACCTCAGCATCTACTCCTCCTTCCTTTCATGCACGCACCCCGCGCATCGCGGATCCGGCGTTGTCCTGGTGTAGTGGCATTCCGTCGTCATCACGTGCCGGACGTCGACATAGACTGGCACTCGCTGCGGTGCGCCGAAGCCATCACGGAATGTCTCGCTCCAGCCGGCCTGCGCCTGGTGCGTGACGGCGCCGGCGACCGGGCGCGGCTTGTTGTGGCAGCCGTTCAGTTGCATGGCCTCTCTCCTTCTCCTGGGTGAGCAGGAGCGGCCCCGAGGTCTGAAAACAAATCGTCGTTGATGCGTGCGCTGGCGATTTCCAGATACTCGGCACTGATTTCGATGCCAACGAAGCGCCGCGCCAGTTGCCGCGCCACCTTGCCGGTCGTGCCGCTGCCGAGGAACGGGTCGAGCACGGTGTCGCCGGGGTTCGACCAGCTGAGGATATGGTCGCGCGCCAGCGCCTCGGGGAATATCGCCGGGTGCTTGAAGGCGATTTCGTCGGTTGACGACTTGCCCTTGCCGGTGGAGTAGCCCCACACGTTGGAGCGCGCGCCGAATGCGGCCACGACCTTTCCATTTGCAAGGCTCGGCTTCGTCGTCCCGTCCTCGTTCCGCACCGTGCCGCTCATGACGTCGCCCGCGCGCTTGTTCCTGCGGTCGCGCAGCAGGTTGAAGGTTTTCACCTTTCCCTTACTCAAGACGAACATGTATTCAAACGCCGCAGGGTATTTGCGGTGGCCGTGGCGCGGGAATGCAAGGTCCGTCTTCTGGTAGATCATCGTGTCCGCGAGGTTGAACCCGCATTCCATGAACTTGAGCGCCTGCCGGAAGCTGGTCCCCGTTTCGCATCCGTCGATGGTCTCGTCGCCCACGACCCAAACGACCACGCCGCCCGGTTTCGTCACGCGGTACAGTTCGCGCGCAATCGCTTCAAAATCGAACGTGAAGCCGTTGTAGGTGCGCAGGTTGTCGTAAGGCGGGCTGGTCACGGTCAGGTCGATGCTATCCGCGTCCAGCGTCTGGAGCATGTAGGCGCTGTCGCCAAGTAAAAGCCTCGCGCTCATGATTTCCCCGCAGCAGTGTTATCCGACTCCGCTATCTCTTCAGTCCAGCAGGCTACACCGTGATCCCACATGTCTACCGGGTTATGACCGCTATCCATTGGGTTGCCGTGCCGCTCCATGCTGTCTCCGCAGCAGCACACGCCCGACGAAACGCCTGCATTCTGAATGAACGCCAACAGACGGTCACGCTGATCCTTGATGCGCGCAATCTCCCCGGCTTTCTCCACCTCTCCCGCAGTCGGATCGGGTACTGGTGCAGCGCGGCGCGATCCGATTTTGCTGTCGATGTGGGCGATCAGTTCGCGAAATGCATCGGTTGCCTCGGCTTCGGTGGCCGTACCCTGCCACAGCTTCATGCGCGCCGCGACGTAGTGGTAAAGTTGGCACTGGAAGCGCAAGTCTTCTTCAATACTCGCCACCGGCTCGCCTTGTTGCGCTCGATCCGCTTCAATGGCAGAGCATGCTTGATCATAGATTGCATCGTGCGAATGCCCCGCTGCTGCCATCGACTTGATATGCTTTAGCGCGATCAAGTGGTCTAAATTCTCGGGGCGCTGCGCTCGATCCGCTTCTACAGCAGCACGGGCGTGGGTGGCGTCAGCCAGAATAAGCAGGCGGCGCAGGTAGCCCACATTCAGCCGCGCCATCCCGTCGTGCAGACTCATACCCTTAGGGTTCTCAGCCTCGTTGATCGCGCGTTCGATGTGCGAGCGCATGAACTTCGGCAGCGGTGGCAGCGCGCCTTCTGGAACAGCAGCGGGAGAGGATGCGCGGCGGTTCCATGCAGCAGCGAGTTCCGCATCACTTGCGCCATTGTGCCGAGCCATATCGCACAAGCAGCAGTCACAAGCGATGCGGTTGCTCAGAAGTGTTGCACTGCCCTTGGAGAACGGGCACGGCAACAGGTTCAGTTTGGCGCTCATTCCTGTCCTTTCGTGGTGTCTTTCGGCTGGGCTTGGGCGGCAGACATGGCTGCGTAACCGCTGTGCTTGTCGGCGTCATAGTCGAGAATGAAAGGCCGCTCTGCTAGTTCGCCAAGCAAGTAGCGCACGCGATCGGCTTCGTAGCGCACGCGGTCAGGGTATTCGGAACGGTCGATGGTGATGCCGTCCGTCATGTTGTCCCACTTGTCGCCGTGCTTTCGCATCAGAATCGCGGTGAAATTGCTCTTGCCATTCGACTCAGGCATCGGACCGTACCACACCGTCAGCTCATGTTGCTTACTCGGCCCTTCTGCCGCAGTAGGTGCAGCGCTACCAGCGCGAGCAAGAGCAGCGCGGTATGCTTCCCATCCGTCGCGTGCGGTGCTGTACACGTAGTCTCCGAAGCTGTCCCGGTCGATCACCCAATTTTGCGCTGTTGCCCACGCCTCAAACTCGGCGCGGCTCTTGTCCAGTTCTTTGTTGTCCATGTCTCAGTCCTCTTTGTTGTTGTTCGTGCGCTGCGCGCGGCCCGATGCGGTGTCGGTGCTGGGCTGTGATGCTGGCGTCGCGGCAGCTTTGGCGACGGCTTCGCGCGTCGATCCCGCAGCCCAAACAATGCGCTGCGCTACTCGGCACGCATCCGCCAGCACTTGCTCGGCGGCCTGCTTCATCTCTCGGATGGCGTGGCGCTCCGGATGCTCCAGCCCGATGCCGTCGCTCATCCGCTGAACCTTCCCCAGCGTCTCTACGAATAGGTCGGCAATGCTCTGCTGGCTCATGCTGCACCACCTTTCGCATCGCGGGTTTCCGCCGCGTCAGCGGCACGCTCGATGTCGTTGAGCTTGGCAATGCACTGGTCAACCAGCGCGTCGTATTCGGCATCATCGGCGCAGGGCATTGGGACGAATCGCACGCCCGACTTGACGAAGACGTTTGCAAGTTCAAGGGACTTGCGGGCTTGTGCAGGATTGGCGCGCTCGATCATGCCGCACCTCCTTTCGCGTCAGCGGCACGTTCCATGCTCTTGAGGGCGCGGATTCGGTCGGCCAACTTTTCGCCATTCGCGGCCAGCGCTTTCATCTGCGCAGTTGCTGGCCCGAGCACGTCGCGCGGCACGGCGGTGAGCTTGAGCACTACGCCCGCCGCATCTTCCAACGCATGATCGCGGATCGCATCGCGGTCTGCTGGTGCAGAGTGGGCGACTTTGGCGACAGCGGCGCGCAATTCCAGCACTTCGGCTTTCACATGGGGCCATGCTTCGTGCGGCCAAACCATATCGTTGATGCTCACGCCCATGCGCTCCGTCCACGGCTTGACGGTCGGAGCTGGTTCAGCCGTCACTGGTGCGGGAGATTGGCTGACGATTGCTCTGGCTTCGAACTCGCTTGCGGCTCGACAGGAAGTGAAGACCAAGCGCACGCTTTGATCGCTGTAGCGCTCCACCTTCGTCACGTTACGGAAATCGGGCGCCTTCGTTTGTACGGCAGGAGCAGGCAGGCAGGCGGCAGCCTTGGATGCATTGACCAGCACGCGCTGCACATCCGACTGTCGCAATAACGCGCCCGGTTCCTGACATCCGTCAGGGAAGAGGTGCGGGAGCTGGGAAATCTGATCCATCAGCTTGCCGATCAGTGGCTGTCCTGAAACGTGACGGGCGAGAAGCGCGCGAGCAAACGATACCTCATCGAACTTCACGCCATTGATGTCGTGAAAAGGCTCGGCAATGTCCATGATCTCGTCATTCGTCAGTCCTACCCCTGCATCTGCTGGGGTGGCGAGAGGGGCGGCTTTGAGCATCCGCCCTGCGATTTCTGCGAGCAACGAGACAGAGGCTTGCGCGGCCCAGTGCGGCACCTCGCGAAGCTGCGTGGCGGCGGCGATCAAGTCTTCCGCGTCTTTGCTCGCCTGCTCGGTGTCTGCTGCTACTGGAGCAGCGAGAGTGGCCAATTCGTCGGCGCGTTTAAGAACGAGGTCGGCGGCGTCGTGCCGTGCGTCGCGGTGGCCTTCCTTGTACAGGAGGCGGCTAGCTTCGTTCAGGAACGTGTCATCAGCGCGGCGGCAGCGAATGTTCATGATTGCGCCCGGCAAGTCGAGCACGGAAGGCTTCGCCAGCCCTGCCTGTCCTGCTGCTGGTGCAGCGGAAGGAGATGCGGCACGAGCGGCGCCGGCGTTGTCGTCCCACTGCAGCGGGTGGCCAGGGAGCTTGTCGGTGATGCGGCGATCTTGGGTCATGCTGCCTCCTTGTGTTCTTGGTTTGCGGGGCCGAACAGGGCGGCCACAAGCGGGTCTCGAGGGATGCCAATCTGTACTGCCTTGTGAATGCCGCGCTTCGGCGCGATCAGCCGGTCCAGCACTTCGTCTTCGCTCGGCAGGCTAGGGTCGGCGCCCAACTCCCACAGCGCCGGCCGGATGCCCGGCGGAGTCGCAATGCGCACCTTGCGCAGCGTCTTCTGCATGTAGCGCAGGTAGCCGTTGAGCGTGTTCGGCTCGGTCTTTGTTGCCTTGGCCAACTCCGGCGCGGTGCAATGCTCACGGGACAGCATGTCGAGGATCTTGGCGACTGCAGCGGCGCGCTCCCTCTCCCATCGTTCGCGCTTCGCAGCTGCTTCTGGCTTGGCGCGGGTCATACCAGCACTCCTGCGACCTTGCCGAACTCGACGCCTTGCTGCGCGCCGAAGGCATAAATCAGCTCGATCAACTCCGAAAACTCGGCCTTGCTGTACGTCCTCGTGCGTTCGCCGAACACGACGAAACCACCGTCAAGGCCCGGCGCCGAGCGCTGCTTGCGCAGGGATGCGGTGAGCAAGTCCTTCCAGTCGTCGGCGGACAGCTTCACGCCGTACCACACGACCTGGTCGGCCAGCTTCTGCAGCAGCGGCCACATGAGGGCGTTCTGCTCGAGGGTGCGGGTTGGCTCGGCGACAGTGACGCAGTAGCCGGCCGGCGCCTCGGCGATGTAGCGGATCGCGTTCTGGCGTGCGGCATCGTGGGCGAGAATGAAGGTGCGCTTCATGCCGCCTCCCGCAGCGGCGCGCCAGCCTGCAGGATCGCCACGTTGGCAGCGACCAGGGCGTCGAACTTCGCCAGGCGCTCGACCATCTCGTCAATGAAGCCGTCGTCGCGCAGCACCCGCTGCACGTAGAGGTCTTTCCCCACGGCGGCCAGGTCCGGCACGTACATGATGAAGTCGCACCACTTGCGGCCGGTGATCCACATGCCACCCTGCATCTGGTGGTCGTACTCGGACGTGTCGCCGGTCGCCAGGATGTGCAGGATCTTCGCGCTGTCGATCGGCGACTTGATCTCAATGAGGCCGTCGTCGTCGACCAAGCCGTCGGTCGAGTAGCCGAACAGGCCATCATCGGTGACGCAGATGCCAGCCTCGGTCACGAACGAGCCGGTGCGCGCCTCGTAGTGCATGCGCGCCGCGGCTTCCATCTGGTGGCCGCGCTCGAGCACCCATGCCTTCGGCGGCTCGCCGTGCGGCATGCCGCTCACGCGCTCGATCGCCAGGTCGGCGGCGTAGCGCTCGGCCGCCGCGGTTGGGTCGCCGACATCCCGGGCGCCGGACTTGCGCATGCACACGCTGATCGCCTCAGCGAAGCAGCTGGCGGTGATCTTGCCGCTTCTACTGGAGTGCCATTCTGGCGTCCCCTGCGCACACTCAATGAATTTCATGAAGCTTCCCCCTTTTGTAACGCATGAACGCTGCGCCATACGTGATGCCAAGCTCTTTCGCGACGACTGCCAAGCCTGTAGGCGCGCCTCGCCATTCAACTGTCACTGAACTCCTGCGATTCCGGTTCTGCTCGATCGTGGTAGCCCATCGGCAGTTACCGGGCTCGTAATTTCCAGACTGATCGGGGTAGCGGTCGAGGGTCGTATCCGCAGGACGGCTGCCCATGTGTGCGTGGAAGGCCTCAAACGAATTTCGCCACTCATCGCACATGGAGATGCCCTTTCCTCCGTATCGGGGATAGTCTTTGCTTGCTGGGTTGTGGCACCGCTCTTTCGCCGCACGCCAAGACTGATACTCCCGAGAGTTGCGCATACCATGCGTCTCGTGGCTTTGCGCCTGCAGTCGCTTGCCCTCGCATCCGCATGACTGGATGCAACGTGAGGTCCGCAAGTTGTTTGTCGCCTTGACCGTCGATGCGCCGCAAGCGCAGCGGCACAGCCACTTCGCGTGCCCATCAGGCGAGCTACCGCTCCGCTCAATGACCGTCAGCATCCCGAAGACCTGGCCAGCCGCGATACGGTTGCCACTCATGGCTGGCTCCCCATCGAGCGCGCGTAATCGGTGTCGTCATCGCTCGGCTGAGCGTCGGCGCCGGGCATGTCGATCGTTCGCGCCTCGTCCGCGACTTGCTTCTCGGCCGCCATCCGCGCGCGGTGGCCGGCGATCGCGTCCTTGAGCTTCTTGTGGTCGGCCGGCTGCTTGGCGAATGCGCCGTTGTGCTCGCGCCAGAACGTAAGCGCCGCCTCGTCCGTCGTGGTGCGCAGCGCCGCAGCGATCACAGGAGCGACGTCGATCAAACCTTCCGGACGCGCGTTGATGTCGACCAGGCCCTCGCCGCCGTCCGTGTTCAGGTGGTGGATCGCAGTCTCCAGGCGCTCGGTCTTAGGCCAGTACTTGTAGGCCTGCTTCACGCACGTCTTCTTGATCATCTCGCCGGCATCCGTCACCCAGGGGCAGGACTTGATCTTCTTGGCCTGGTACGACTTCCAAGCTTCCGAGCGATCGCGGATATCGTAGACCTCGCCGATCTCCATCGTGTGCGTCAGGTAGTCGCCGTCGGCAGTCTTGACCACCACGTACACGCCGATGATGTCGCCCCGGTCCTTCGAAAACGGGTTGAAGGTGTGGATCGGCGGTTCGTCGAAGCGGCCGCGGGAGAACGCATCGTTGGCGCGCACCAGTTCAGCCTGAGCCCACTTGATCGAGCCGGTCGACATCGCCAGATCCATCAGGCCCATGTAGCTGATGTCGAGGCAGATCGCCTGCTGCTGGCCGACGCGGCGCGGCACCAGGTAGGCCTGCTTCTTCGCTGGGTTCAGGCTGATGCCGATCGCCGCGATGTTCTTGACCGCGTTGATCACCGAAGCACGGTTTTGCGTGGCAATGCTCAGGGCGAAGTCATTGGCGCCGAGGATCTGGACAGCGAAGCCGGCCTCCTGCTCGAACTTGATCGAGCGGTCCGACAGCAAGGTCATGAAGTCGTCCTTGATGGCGTTGATTTCGCCGGTGATCAAGGTCAGTGCGTTGCTCATTTACTGCTCCTGTTGAATGGTTGGCCTGCTACTCACATCCTCAACACTCGCCATGAGGATCAAGAGGGTCAGGACTGCGACTACTGCGGTGGCGGTGCGGCGGATCATCCCGGCAGCCCGGTCAGGATTGCGCTCACGGTGGCCGCGACGTAGAACAGCACGGCTGCGACCTTGACCTTGAGGGCTCGGATTTCGTGCTCGCTCATCGCATCACCGTCAGGACAAGGGTGATCGGGCCTGCCGAATACAGCGCGGTCAGCAGGGTGTCGAGTGCTTCGCTGCCGATCGCGTAGTAATAGCGCGGGCCGGAAGGCTGGTTGACTTTGATGCGGAAGGTCATTTGAGCACTCCGGTTGCGCGGGCGCGCGCCAGAACGTCCGCGACGCCGGCTGGTAAATCGCTACGCTCGATGGCTGCGATTGCGCGATCTAGTGCGCTCGCAAGCTCCGCGGCGCTTGGCGGCTCCGGTGGCTCAATACGGTCAAGCAGTTCCCTGATTTGCTGAGGGATGAGCTTGCGCGGATCTTCCACGCGAACCATTACCCTGCGCAGCAGATCAAGCATTTCCTCGGCGTGCTGCTGTGCTGGCGTCAGAGTCGGGGATTCGACTTCGACAGTGGAGTCGTAACCGATCATGACTGTTCCGGTCGCGCCGTTCGCATCGTGAAGCCGCACTGATCCACAAACGTAGTCAAGAACCACTACGGCAGGGCACAGCATGCAAATTGCGCCGAAAGAGTTCGTTATCACGTCGCCTCGCTTGAGTTCTGCCGCTTTCTTCTTCACCCTCTTCTCCTGTCGTTATTCGCCAGCCCTGCCGGCTCGGTTGTCCTGCCACACAGCGCCGCCCGCTCCCTTGAAATACCGGTTGATAGGAATTTCACAGGCGGCGCTGTGTAGGCCCTCTTGCGAGGGCGTGGCCTCATGCAGCTCGGAGACGCTCCTGCAGCTGAAACTCTTCCCATGCGGCCTCAGCGCGGCGCTCTGCGACATCCATGGCGTGCGCCCGGTCTTCCCGCTGCAGCTCCTGCTCGGCTTGCTTCGTGGCGATGTCGTTGATCAGCTCGTCCAGCACGGCGCGCAGCGCGTTCTCGCCGGCCACCGTGCGGCGGATCAGGTCGGCTCGCGCCTGGTTGTCCTGCAGGTAGTCGCCGAGCGCTTCGTCGATCTCGGTCGTGAGGTTCGGAGTGCCGTGCGAGACGGCGGCGGTGATGGACTGCGCGGCTTCGCGGGTCAGCTGGTCCAGGCGTTCAGCGGGGTCCTGGCGGGTGAGTTGGTCGACCATCGTGTTCTCCATCTGCTCAGGTGGCTGAGCTCGGTTGCGATGGAGTTATATTAGTCCGACTAATCTCATTAGTCAACAGTCCGACTGATAAATCTTGACGAAAAAAAGCCCGCTCACTGGCGGGCTCAGGCGTTGACCTTGATTAGTGCTTTACTTCGCCGTCGGCTGGGCCGGGGCTGGCGCCGTGGGCGCGGGTGCAGTAAGTATTGGATTTGCCACAGTCGCGCGCGGCGGCTCAATGTTGCGCGCCATCCAAAACACGGCGGCGCAGATAAGGCCCATGGCACCGATCAACTTCCAGGTGGTTGCGTGCAATTCGCGGTGAAAATCAGCAGCAAGACTCTTGATATCTTCCTTGGTCGCATAGTTCGATTTGACAACAGCGAGGTCGCGCTCGATCGTAGCAAGGCGCTCGACCGTCTTCTCGGCAGCGGCTTCCAGTTTTTTGACTCGCTCATCCATGCGGCCATCATATCCCCCGCCCCCACCTCCGTCAAACTGCTGCTGTGCGCTGCGCAGTCGGGTGTAGTCGTTTTCGAGCTGATGGACATTTCTCTCAGGATTCATCTGCATCCTCGTCTGAGTGAGGCCCTCGGAAATGATCATATGCTTCGTTAAACCGCTTCACCTGGTCGATGACCGGCCCAACCTTGTCCAGATATTTCCCTCTGCGCTCCCCTTCTGGATTTGCCTCAACAAGATCTATCAGGCACCCCAGCACGAAGACGTTGAATAACTGCTGCTCCCTCAGAAGCTTGATTAATTTTTCGTTTATATCAGTATCCAACGTGTCTCCAGGCATTTTTAATCAATCATCATCCTGCGGCAGATCGAGGCGCGGCTACTTCAGCGATAGTCGCCGTTCTTGATAAGCCACTTCGCCACCGCCACGGAGGTGGTCAGGCCATACGCAACGAACTCATCATCGACATAATGTTGGTAGGGCCACTTCATATACCGTGTAACCACTGGCGCCCCATCGCTCATGAGATTTACCAGTTGGGCAGAATTGCTGAAATCCCCATCCTTATCGCGAGTGTCAAAACGCCTCGCGCCGATCTTTAATGATGTCTGACTGCCGGGGAAATGCTCATACCCCACTGAGACGGACAATCTTCCGCCTTGATAAACGAAGACATACAAGTCGCCCTTTTTGATCATGCACGACCGCTGAGACGACATCTTGTCTCGTGAACAGCTGACACTCCAGTGAACGTCGTCCGTCCAACTGCTGGGGGAGCGATCTTTCGCGCCAGCCACCGTAGCGGAGTCCTCAGAAAGTCGAAACCACACCCCATTTAACGAACCGAGCTCCAGGGCGTTGTCGCTGGCGACGCAAGTGCTTGCTTTTCTTCCCCTGCAAAATGCTTCGATTCCCCACTTAGGGTTTGCGCGCTGGGGCAGATCAATGCTTGCTGGGTCCAGCGTTAATTGATCATCGTCCAGCTTTTTGCAGCTGTCTGAAGGTACATTCTGGCTAACTTGGTAGCGCCGGCCGGTTGCATCCTCGCACAACCATGTATCGGCCGCTAGCACCTGCCCAGGCAAGAGCACAAGGAGAGCAAGCAGATATTTGATTAGCATTCGTTGACCCCTATCCGGCATCTAAGCGTGCCGTTTCGCACCTTGAGTCTACCCGCTGAGCTGGGGCAAAAGACTCACCAATTGTTGCTAGAACGGGGCTTCCGGCTCTTCCGGCAAAACTAGGTCATGCCACACCAGATCGGGATCGGTAAGCACGTCATGCGGCACAGCCAGGCCACGAGCACGAATCCCGCTGGCCGGCTCAATGTCGGGAGTGATCAGCGCAAAGCTCGCGCCGCGGAAGTGCTCAGCAAGCCTCTTCTCCAGCTCGGCTGAATGCGGCCCGTCAAAGTCGCGCGGGTCGACCTCGACAACGATCAGCGGCGCGATCCACTTCGTTACCGCATACTTCACAGGCGGCCTTTCAGCGAGCGCCCTGGCTGGTACACAACTCGGCCGATGACTTCGCACTGGCCGCTTTCGGCGCGGACCGGCTTGTGATCGCTGTTGATCGAGTGCAGATACCAGGCGCCGGCCTTGTGCAGCATCTGCTTTACGCAACAGTCGCCCTCGAAATTCAGCGCATACAGCTCGCGGCTGACGAGCTTCTTATCGGTGGGATCAATTACAACAGTGTCGCCATCGAACAGCAGCGGCTCCATGCTATCCCCGCGCACGGGAATCGCGATGAGCCTCTTGGGGTCGAGGCCATCCAAATCTGAGCGCGAGACCTTTAAAGGATCACCGTCGCCGTCTAGCGGCTCTGTCTCGAAGCGCGAAACACCGGCGCGCAGCTTCAGCCTAACTTTGCGAATCTCGACAACGTCATCCTCATCACCCTCCTCGGTCACTCGCCGCGCGCCAGGCGGCAGTGAATCGTTAGCAGCTGGCTCGTCAGGCAATACCGACGAAGCATACTCCTTCAGCTGATCGTGCAGGCGCGGGCTGAACTCAGACACTGGGCGCCCCAAGAGCTCACTGAACTTCCTCGACGCATCGACGTTGAGCGGAATCCTGCCGTTAAGATACTGGCTTAGCGCACTCTGGTTGAAGCCCAGGCGCTCCGCAGCAGCCTCCTGCGAGACAGCGGAGCCCGCCTCCTTCTGCTGCTGTTGCCAGCTGAGAAAGAGCTTCTTGAGGCGCGCAGCATCTTCAAGCTGCTCTGGAGTGAGGGGTTGGGCTGGCATGCGCGAAGAATATAAGTAAAACTAATATTCCACAATTAGTCCGACTGTTGACTCTGCCGATTAGTCGGACTAATATGTGGGTATGAACCCGATCAAAACCATCCGGGAGCGCTTAGGCGTGACCCAAGACGAAATGGGCGTCGGTCTCGGCGTCTCCCAGGGGAATGTTTCGAATTATGAGCGGGGGCAGCAGATGCCTCCTGACGTAGCTCGAAAACTGATCACTTACGCGCACGGCCTGGGCCACCGCATCACATTCGACGACATCTACGGCCCTCTTCCTGAGTTGCCGCGCCGGCGTCAGGTCGACAAAGTGAAGTGATTTCGAAGTATCCATAGCCCGCATTGTCGATCAGCCCACATTTCCACGCCTCATCTGTTTTCAGGATTTCCACATGAACTACAAAGACGCCTTCTACAAGACCGTACACAACTCCCCTGGCGGCTGCGAGGCGCTGGCTGTGCGCATGGGCTACACCGCTGGCCTGCTGCGCAACAAGGCCAACCCGAACTCGACCACCAACGTACTGACGATGGATGACGCATCGCGCGCGATGGAACTGACGGAGAACTACGAGGTTCTGCATGCCCTGGCGCGTGAGCACGGCTTCATCTGCACCAAGGTTGACGAGCAGCCGGCCGGCGACATGGCCGTACTCGAGTCGGTCACTGGCCTGTGGGAGAAGCTCGGCGCGTTCGGCGGCGAGATTCACCAGGCGCTGGCCGATGGCAAAGTCGACGCGCACGAGGTCGAGAAGATCGACAAGGCGCTGTTCGTCGTCTTCCAGCTCGGCATGCAGCTGCGCGCCCGCATCAACGGCATGGCCGAGAAGGGCTGATCATGTGCGACCAAATCGTCTCCCGCTCCATGATCTTCGACCGCGGCGCCGCAGCTTTTTCTAAGGGCCTGGGCCTCGATGACCACAACATGAACTTTGGTGCGCCGGCTATCGCCGACTGGCAGGCCGGCTGGAAGGATGCCAAGCAGCGCTGGAATCGCGCCATGCGTCGCCAGGCTGAAGTTGCGGTGAAGGAAGCTGCCTGATGGCCAATGGTATCGACTGGTTCCGCTGGCACCACGGCAGCGTCAACGATCCGAAGTTCGGCCTGATCGCACGGAAGGCCGGCGCGCGCGTCGGCGACGTCATCGCCGTATGGGCGCTCGTGCTCGAGCAGGCCAGTGCGAACACTGATCGCGGCGCCTATGTTGACTTGGATGCCGAAGCTACCGACTTCCTCCTGGGCGCTGATGACGGCACCACGGCCCGGATCATCGAAGCCATGAAGGCCCGCGGCCTGATCACCGAGGATCGCGTTACCCGTTGGGACGATCGCCAGCCGAAGCGCGAGCGCGTCGACAACACCGCTACCGAGCGTAAGCGTGCGCAACGTGAGCGTGACAGTGCCAAGGATGGCGAAGAGACAACCGTCACGCCATGTCACGCCACGTCACGCCAAGTCACGCCTAGAGAAGAGAAGAGTAGAGAAGAAGAGAAAGAACCAAAGGCAAAGTCAAAAACTAAAGCGCCGGCTGCGCCGACGTTCGACCCTCTTCCCGACCTGCTCGCCAACGGTGTCAGCGAACAAACCGCTGCCGACTGGCTTGCCCTGCGCAAGTCGAAGCGCGCCACTGTGACCCCTACCGTCCTGAAGACCTTCCTTGCCGAGGCTGCGAAAGCCGGGCTGTCGCTTGAGTCCGCGCTGACCCTCTGCTGCTCGCGGGGCTGGGCCGGCTTCGAGGCCGACTGGGTGCTGAAGGACCAGCGCGCCGGGCCCGCCCAGGGCTACCAATCCGCCAACGATAAAGCGAAAGACTGGGCCGACCGCCTGACCGGAAAGAACCGAAGCCATGAACCTGACAGCCGCACCATCATCGACCTCAACGACGCCCCTGCCCGCAAGCTGGGTTGAGAAGCTGCTGCACAAGATGCTGCTCAGCTACGGCAAGAAATTCACGGACCAGTGGGGCGCCACGAGCACTGACGAGCTGGTCGCGCACTGGGGGCAGGAGCTGGCCGGCTACCAGCCGATCGAGATCCAGCGCGGGCTGAAGGCGCTCGAGACTCGTGACTGGCCACCTACCCTGCCCGAGTTCAAGAAGCTGTGCCGCAAGCCGCTCGACCCGACCGTGGCGTACTACGAGGCCGTAGCCGGCGTCCAGGCGCGGCAGGTTGGCAAGTACGGCGAATGGTCGCACCCGGCGATCTACTGGGCCGCCATGCCGCTGTCGCACGACCTGCGCGAGCAGACCTACAGCCAGGTCAAGCCACGCTGGGAGGCTGCGCTCACGAAGCAGCTCGAGCTGGGCGAGTGGGCCGAGATCCCGCAGCCAATGATCGCACTGGCCGCCCCGGGCAAGACCAAGACCAGCCGAGAGGAAGCGGCGCAACGCCTGCGTGACTTGGGCGCAGCCGCGGTGGTCAAGGATGGTGCCGGCCGCGACGCGAAGCGCTGGGCCCGCAAGATCCTCGAGCAAGAGGCTGCCGGCGAACCGATTCTGCCGATCCAGGCGCGATTCGCACGCGAAGCCCTCGACATCAAACCGGAGGCGCCGTGAGCCAGCACCCGCCCTGCGTCATGTGCAGCAAGTTCTCCATCGTCGGCCGCAGCGAGGAAGCCGCCCAGGGCCGCGGCTACTGCGCCGGCTTCGACAAGGTCGCGGCCTGGGATGACCAGCCGTGCGTGCTGTTCCTGCGCGCCAGGGATGAGGCGCCGCGCAGGGCATTCGCAGAAAAACACCAACAGAAAGAACCAGCATGATCCGCAGCGCCCCCATCGCCCGCACCAGCACCCTCAAGCCCGCGCGCACCCGCAAGTGCGCCGTCAAGGGCTGCCCTACCCGCTTCCAGCCGCGGAACATGATGCACAAGGTATGTGGCGCCGAGTGCGCCGCCGTGCACGCTGCAGAGGAGCGCAAGCGCCTGGACGCCAAACAGACCCGCGAGCGCAAGGCCGCGCTAAAGACGCGCTCCGACCACCTCAAGGCCGCGCAGGTCGCCTTCAACGCTTTCATCCGTGAGCGCGACAAAGATCAGCCCTGCATCTGCTGTGGCCGGACGTCGGAGAAGCAGTACCTGACCGGCACGAACTGGGACTGTGGCCACTACCGCAGCACCGGCAGCGCGCCGCACCTGCGCTTCAACGAGGACAACGCGCACCGGCAGCTCACCGTCTGCAACCGGCACGGCGCCGGCCGCGCGGTCGATTACCGCATCGGCCTGATAGCACGCATCGGCCTGGCGCGTGTCGAGGCGCTGGAGGCGAACAACGGCCCGGCCAAGTGGACCGCCGACGAGCTGATCGCGATCCGCGACACGTACCGCGCGAAGCTGCGCGAACTGAAGAGGGAGGCGGCGTGAGACACGAAGCAAACCTGATGCTGGGCGACTGCCTGGAGCGCATGCAGGAGATCCCGTCCGGGACCGTCGACCTGATCCTGGCCGATCTGCCGTATGGGACGACTTGCTGCGCCTGGGACTCGGTGATCCCGCTCGCTCCGATGTGGGAGCAGTACTCCCGCGTGCTCAAGCCGCGTGGCGCCGTCGTGCTGACTGCAGCGCAGCCCTTCACCAGTGCGCTTGTGATGAGCAAACCTGACTGGTTCCTGTACGACCTGGTGTGGGAAAAGGGAAACGCAACCGGGTTCTTGAATGCCAAGCGGGCGCCGCTCCGTGCGCACGAGTCAGTACTCGTGTTCGCGCCGGCCCAGCCAACCTACAACCCGCAGTTCACCCACGGCCATGCCCGCAAGAAGACCTCGCGCCGCACAGTCAACAGCGAGTGCTACGGCAAGGCGCTGAAGTTGACCGAGTACGACTCAACCAGCCGGTACCCGCGCAGCGTGCAGTTCTTCTCCAGCGACAAGCAGCGCGGGAACTACCACCCGACACAAAAGCCGGTGAAGTTGATGGAGTACCTGATCCGGACTTACTCGAACCCCGGCGACCACGTGCTGGACAACGCCATGGGCAGCGGCACTACCGGCGTGGCGTGCCGGAATACTGGCCGCGCATTCACAGGCATTGAGCAGGACGCCGAGCACTTCGGTACCGCACAGCGCCGGATCTTCCTGCCGCTGGAGCTTGCAGCGTGACCCACACCGATCAGCTCCGCTCCTGGATCGCCCGGCATATGCCCGACCTGGCCGCCGACCTGGCCGGCATGACGCCCGCCGACAGCCGCGCCCGCCTGAACGCCCTCACCGGCGCCCAGGTGCGCAGCTGCGACACGATAGAAGACGGAAGCGCCCGGTTTCTCGCGGCGCTCCAAGACCTGGCGGCGAAGTGTGACCGAACATCGTTCATCGAAGCAGCGTGGACCACCGTAGTTAACTCGCTCTATGGTGTGGCTGAGTTTAATAATATTTCCAGATTACAGTTTATTTTCGGAAAAAATTAGGTCGAATATGATACGCTGGGAGGGTCGTGTGACGGAGAACATCATGGGATTCGCAGATCGCTACATCCACGCATTGAGCGCGTCGAATCTCATGGACGACGCCCAGCATCAACAAGCCGAGCCGCTAATTGCCGCCGCCCTGGCCGACCTGACGGGCGGCTCCGGTAGCGTCTTCGGCTCGATGCTCGCCCGCGCCAAGTTGGCCGGCGTGCCGCGCCAGGCAATCGAAAGCGGCACGTATGGCCTGGGCGCCCTGCTCCGCGTCTGGACCGAGGAGGTGACGAAGAAGGGCCTCGCCCGCAGCTGGCTCAAGATCAAGCACGAATGGGACATCAAGGCGGCGCACGCCATTTATGCCAAGATCGCCCGCGTCAGCCTGGCGCACTGGCTGGCAGGCGGCTGCACGGTCTGCAATGGGACCAAGATTAGCGAGAGCCGGGCGTGCACGCATTGCCACGGCACCGGCAGCGAGCCGATCCAGGGCGGCGCCATCGAACGTGAGAAAATAGCCGATATGGTCAGCGAGCTGGAAGGCATGTTCCAGTCGCATGGTGCCCGGGCTGGCGCGAAGATGCGCAAGGCGGCGTAGCTTATTTGCTCAGCCGTATTGCATTGACAGGCCTTCAGTCGTAAACTGTAGGCCTCATTCCCTCGATCCACGTAATGCGCGCTTCGGCGCCACCGTCACCCGAGGCAGGCGAACACCCAGCACCCTTGCTGGCTGTGCTCGCCCATACCAAGCCCGCGCCGAAAGGTCAGCGGGCTTTTTGCTTATTACTGCGGCTTGCGACGACGCAGGCCGGCGACGCCCAAGGCGCCGATCGCCAGAAGGGCGAAGCTGCCTGGTTCCGGAACGCGACCCGGGCCAATGTATCTTGGGATGACCGGACGAACATAGCTGTCATAACCGCCCTCAGCATCCAGGCTGGCAGCTATATGTGGACTGACCTCCCCTTTAGTAGCGAGCCCGTTGAGCGTGCCGTTTGCGTAATGCCATCCGTCGATGTTCCAGTACGCAGTGGAGTACTTTGCAGTGTACGCAAACGCTCCGCCGGTCGAGCGCGCAAAGGTAACATCGAGGATCGCCCAGCTATTGTCTGCATCCGGGTTATAAGTAGTAAAGTTCGTCGGGCCGTTCCGGAAATACGTAGTACCTCCGTGCGCGAGATTTACACTAGGCGATGGGTAGATTTGAAAGCCGATGGAGCTCGGCTCGTGATCGGGATATGGCACCTGTACCATCATGTTGTAGAACGCAATGGATCCATTGTGATCATGCTGGATCACGAATCCAGTAATGGGGCCGGTGAAGTCATACTGAACGTAGCCAGCTGAGGCGTTGGCCGACAGCAGAGCTGCTGCTGCAATAGCGATTAGTTTTTTCATGTCTATCCCTAAATATGAGTTGGATGGCTTCAGCTGCTAGAGCAATCAGCGTGCCAGCAAGTAATATTCCTGCAGAATCATAGGGATGGGCGCCGGCTAAGTGCGCTCCACGTTGCCCATGTAAAGGCTGCCGACGCTTTTCTATGCGCGCCGCATTACACCTTATCGTATTGCTAATTAGTTAGCTTACCAGTTACAATCGAAGCTCGACCAGTGGTGTTGGCATGGCTGGTCGTTTAGCCGCCACGCAGGCCCCTGCGCTGGCGGCTTTTTACTGCAGTGTCTCCAATGCTGACGATCAATCAGCATCTTCGCCCCAGCTCGCACAGCTGGGGCTTTTTTATTCTGAGGTCTGCGATGAGCGTCGAAGCGGAAGTGCTGTGGCTGCGCATCCTTGTGCAGGTATGCCGCGAGCAGTCAATCATCGACGCCAGGCCATGAGCCCCGAGGCTGAGGTCTACCGAGGCGTCATTGTCCGCGCTGTCACCGGCATGCGCCCGGCGATGATCGCCACTGTCGATGACGCAACCCGGCTTGCCGCCCTGTGTGAGCAGCTGGCCAGGGCTGAGCGGATCGGCGAGATGCTGCAGAAGAAGGGGCTCGACCGCTTGCCCATCGACGAGGCCGTCGCACTACTGCTGGAGGCAGCATGAGGGAAGGTGAGCGGGCAAACGAAGCACTGACTCGCAGAGGTAGGTAAGATGGGTGAGCCCGGCAGGTGCGCTAACACCGACCAGGCTCTAACCAATCTGACCTCAGGAGTCATCATGGCTGAAGCCGATAGTATCGTATTCCGTACTTGTACGCGCTGCAAAATTTCCAAGCCAGCAACAGCCGAGTTCTTCCACGCCAAGAAGAAAAGCCCTGATGGTCGCCGCGAGGTATGCCGCGTATGCCGAGCTGCCGACCACGCAGAGCATCGAGAAGAACGCCTGCCTAAGCGTCGAGAGCATTACGCCGCTAACCGAGATAGGCTGACCGAGGTGAGCCGCGCCTACTACGCAGAGAATGCCGAGGCGCAGCGGCAGCGAGCGCTGGAGCGGCACTACAGGAACCACGAGGATCGGCTTAAGAAGATGCGCGAGTACCGTGCGGCGAACCTAGATGCACTGAACGAGCGCCGGCGCCCAAAGAGCAAGGCTGCGTTTCACGCGCGTTACGGCACTGATCTGGAGTTCACCCTTAAGCATCGCATTCGCGCCCTGCTTCGGGTGACACTGCAGAAGAGGCGCAGCGGGCGACGGATGGCCGAGCTGCTCGGCTACACCGCTGATGATCTCCGCGCGCACCTAGAGCGGCAGTTCACCAAGGGCATGAGCTGGGATCGGTTCATGGCTGGCGAGATTCACATCGACCACATCATCCCGGTCGCCGCGTTTGGCATCCTCGAGGAGGACTCGGACGCCTTCCGGCAGTGCTGGGCGTTACCTAACCTTCGCCCTGCATGGGCCAGAGACAACATGAGCAGACAGGATAAGGTTCTGACCCTGCTCTAAGCGGAGAAGCGAATGGCCTGGGGTGCTAAGAGCCGACATGAGCGCGGCTACGACAGCGCCTGGGTCAAGGTGCGCAACGAGGTGATGAGGCGCGACTGCGGGCTGTGTCAGACCTGCAAGCGCGCCGGGCGGACCACGCTTGCCCACGCGGTAGACCACATCGTAAGTAAGGCCAAAGCCGAGGCCCTTCACTGGCCGCGCGCCAAGACTGATCACCCATCCAATCTGGAAGCAATCTGCAACCCCTGTCACCTCGTCAAAACGGAGGCTGAGCAGGGGAAGCGGAAACGTCCCCGGAAGGTCATTGGGGACGACGGCTGGCCCTTGTAGCCCCACCCCTATTGAAAGTTCAGAGGGTCACCTGCTAGGGACCGCCTGGCACCCTCCGTGCGCACATCCGCGAATTGGAACTTTTTTTCTGGAACGAAAATCATGGCTGGAAGACGCCCAACGCCAACTGCGCTGAAGCTGGTCAAGGGCAATCCTGGCAAGCGGGCGATGAACAAGAAGGAGCCGAAGCCCGCACGTGAGGTTCCGTCCTGCCCCGCCCATCTGACGGATGAGGCAAAGGTGGCTTGGGGACGCTTGACGGTTCTGCTCGACAGGATGGGTGTGCTAACCGAGGCCGATGCCTTCGCCCTCGAGCGCCTGTGCGACTGCTACGCCGACATTCTGGCCTGCCGGGAGCTGATCGAACGCGATGGGCGCACGTACACAACCCTGGATCAGAACAGCAACACCCTGATCAAGAACAATCCCGCAGTGAACCAGCTGCGCGCGGCTGACGCGCAGTTTAAGAGTTACCTGGTCGAGTTCGGCCTGACGCCGGCTGCGCGCACGAAGGTGAATGCGAAAGAGCCCGATGACGACGAAAAGGAAGACCCGATCGGAAGCTACTTCGGCTGACCCGGTCACCGAATACGCCCGCGAGGTTGTCGCCGGCACCCGTATCGCCGGGCCTCACGTGCGGCATCAGTGCGCCCGCCACCTTAAAGACTTAGAGGAAGGCCCGAAGCGCGGCCTCGTGTGGGACCTCGCGGCGGCACTGAAGGCGATCGGCTTCTATCAGGACGTACTGAAGCTGAATGGCGGTGACTTCGAGGGCCTGCCATTCATCCTCCTGCCGTGGCAGAAGTTCGTCGTCGGCAGCATATTCGGCTGGAAGGGCTCCGACGGCTACCGGCGCTTTCGCGTGGCCTATGTGGAGACCGCGAAGGGAAGCGGCAAGTCTCCGTTGGCGGCTGGCTTCGGCATGAAGGGGCTTGTGGCTGACGGAGAGGCGCGAGCCGAGATTTACTCTGCGGCGACGAAGAAAGATCAGGCGATGATCCTGTTTCGCGATGCCGTCGCGATGCACGACCAGTCCCCGGAGCTCTCCAAGCGCCTGACCAAGAGCGGCACCGGCGAGAAGGCCTGGAACCTCGCATACCTGCAGACTGGGTCATTCTTCCGCCCGATCAGTAGCGACGATGGGCAGTCAGGGCCGCGCCCGCACGTCGCGCTAGTGGATGAGTATCACGAGCACAAGACGGCGACCGTGCTTGAGATGCTCCGCGCGGGCACGAAGAGTCGGCGCCAGGCGCTGATCTTCATCATCACGAACGCCGGCGCGAGCCGAAAGTCGCCTTGCTGGAATTCGCATGAATACGCCGCGAAGGTTGCGTCGGGCGAGCTGATCGACGATGCCTTCTTCCCGTACATCTGCGCGCTCGACGAGGGCGACGACCCCTTCGAGAGTGAAGATTGCTGGCCGAAGGCGAATCCCAGCCTTCAGGACGCGAACCTGCCCGGCTACAAGTACATCCGCGAACAGGTGACGGAAGCTCGAGGCATGCCGTCAAAGGAGTCGCTGGTGCGCCGGCTGAACTTCTGCCAGTGGACGGATGCTGAGTCTCCCTGGATCAGCCACGAAATCTGGAAGGCGGCAAAGCTCGATTACGACGTCGAGGATTTGCGTGGACGCCGCGCGATCGCCGCGCTCGACTTGGCCAGCACGACCGACCTTACCGGCCTGGTCTTCCTGGTTGAGCCGGTCGAGGATGGCGAGCCATGGAAGTTGGTGCCCTATCCCTACCTGCCCGACGCTGATCTGCAGCGCCGCGCGGATCAGGACCGAGTGCCGTATGTGCAATGGAAGGCTGAGGGCCTGCTGCACACCACTCCAGGCCGGGCGATTAGCAAGCGGATCATCCTGCAGAAGCTGTCCGGTATGTGTGACTTCTTCGAGATCATCGGTTGTGCATACGACCGATGGCGAATCGAGGACTTGCTGCAGATGGCGGCAGACGATGGGATCAGCCTGCCGGAGATGACGCCTTTCGGCCAGGGTTACAAGGACATGAGCCCGGCAATCGAGCAGTTCGAAACGATGCTCCTCAATGGCGAGCTGGCCCATAACGGGCACAAGGTGCTGACGATGTGTGCCGGTAATGCGGTCACCACCCAGGATGCGGCGGGGAATCGAAAGCTGGACAAGGAAATAGCGACCGGCCGTATTGACTTGATCATTGCAGCCGTCATGGCCGCCGGCCTGGTGAATGCGATCACGGCGCCAACTGAATCCGCCTACGAAGACCGCGGCATTCTCATGTTTTAAGGAACCCCATGGAACTATTCGACGCCCTGTCCGCCACGTCGCATTGGCGGGATGTGCAGTCGCGCCCATCGGGCGGCCAGACCTATGCAGCCCTGACCGGCGCGGACCTGCCCGCCTTCATACGCGGCGGCGAGACCGCAAGCGGCGAGTACGTCACGGCGTCCAAGGCGCTGGAAAACATGGCGATCCTGCGCAGCGTCAGCCTTATTTCCGAGTCAATCGGCATGCTGCCACTAAATTTGATGGCTAAGGGTGATGAGAAGGCCTATGCATCCGAGCATGCCGCGCACCGTCTGTGCAAAGTCCGCCCCAATGAGTATCAGGGGCCGTACAAGTTCAAGAGCACGATGCAGTTGCGCGCGCTACTGCATGGCAACGCCTACGCGCGCATCATCTGGCGCGGGAACACGCCTGCTCGCCTGATCCCGTTAGATTCGAGCAAGGTGACCCCGAAGCTGAACGACGATTTCACCGTACGCTATGAGTATCAGCGCCCCGACGGCGGCTTGATCACGCTCGCCGCGCGCGAGGTCCTGCATTTGGCTGACCTGGCGGACGACGAGCACGGCCTGATCGGCCTGTCGCGCGTGAAAAAGGCGCGCGAAGCGATCGGCCTGGCCCTGCAAGCACAAAAAGCAGCCGCCCGCGTCTTCAAAAACGGGGTCATGGCCGGAGGCGCGCTGAGCTACCCCCGTAAGCTTGATGATCAGCAGATCAAGAACATCCGCGAGAGCCTGGAAGCCCGGTACGCCGGCACGGAGAACGCGCACAAGTGGATGGTCTTGGAAGACGGCATCACGGCTGAGAAGTGGGCGAACTCAGCCAAGGATTCCGAGCTGGGGGAGAGCCGCGATCACCAGATCGAGGAAATCGCCCGTGCTATGGGCGTGCCCCGCCCGCTGCTGATGATGGACGACACGTCCTGGGGCACCGGCATCGAGCAGCTCGGCATCTTCTTCATTCAATACGGCCTGCAGCACTGGTTCAACATTTGGGAAGACGAGCTTGCACTCAAGCTGCTGACCGAAAAAGAGCGTGAGCTCTACTACTTTAAGGTCAATGAACATGCCCTGCTCCGCGGCACGCTGAAAGACCAGGCGGATTTCTTCGCTAAGGCACTCGGATCCGGCGGCAGCCGGCCGTTCATGAAGTCCAACGAGGTCCGCGACCGCCTGGATCTCCCCAAGTCTGACGACCCGGACGCAGATTCGCTGCAAAGCACCCTCACAAGGAACACGAATGTCCCTGCTCAAGCTACCTGAAATCAAGGCGGACGCCCGCATCGCGACGACGCAATTCGATCTGCGCCAGGACGCGCTGGACACCTGGGAGCCGGGCGTGCGCGCCGCGGCTGATGGCGACGCGAAGACGATCAGCATGTATGCCCCGATCGGCCAGACCTGGGACGGCGAAGGCGTGACCGCGCGCCGAATCGGCGCTGCACTGCGCGCCATCGGCGACCACGATGTCACTGTCAACCTGAACTCGCCGGGCGGCGACTTCTTCGAGGGCGTGGCGATCTACAACCTGCTGCGCATGCACTCGGCCAAGGTGACTGTGAACGTAATGGGAATCGCCGCCTCGGCCGCCTCGGTGATCGCCATGGCCGGCGACGAGATCAACATGGGCGAAGGCTCGCACCTGATGATCCACAACGCCTGGGTCGTCGCCGCTGGCAACCGCCATGACATGGCCGAGGCCGCCGCCTACCTGGAGCCGTTCGACAACGCCATGCGCGACCTGTACGCCGAGCGCACCGGGCTGGATGCCAAGGTGATCGCCAAGATGATGGACGACGAAACGTTCATCGGCGCCTCCGATGCGGTCGAGAAGGGCTTCGCCACCGGCAAGCTCGATCGCGCCGCGGTCAAGAAGGATGCCAAAGCCGCCCAGCACATGAAAGTGCTGGCTACCGTCGAGTCCTCGCTGGCGAAGTCCGGGCTTTCCCGGGCCGCGCGCCGCGAGACGCTCAACGCCCTATTCAACGGCAAGCCGGGCGCTGCCGTGAATCCCGATGCCACGCCGGGCGCTGGCAACGACACCCAAGTTGAAGCCTCGCTTCAGAACCTCCTGAATACCCTGAAAGGTTAAACCTATGAAAACCAATCGTGTCATGCTGGCGAAAGCCGCCGCGCTGGCCCTGGCAGCAAAACCGGCCCCGCGCGGCATCGTCAGCGGCGTGCGCGCCGACGGCAGCAACGTCGCCCAGATGGTGCAGCAACTGCAGCAGGCATTCGCCGCCTTCAAGGACGAACATACCCGCCAACTCACCGAGCTGAAGGCCGGCATCAACGACCCGCTGCAGGCCGGCAAGGTCGAGAAGATCAACGAGACCATCGCCGATCTGCAGGCCGCGATCGACGCGAGCAACACCAAGATGGCCGCTATGGAAATGGGCATCTCCAGCGGTGGTCGCCAGATCAAGGACAAGGAATACAGCGACGCCTTCCAGGCGCACATGCGCCGCGGCGACGTTCAAGCGGCGCTGAACAAGGGCGTCGCTGAAGACGGTGGCTACACCTCGCCGGTCGAGTGGGACCGCACCGTCACCGACAAGCTGGTCATCGTGTCGCCGATGCGCGCCCTGTGCTCGGTCCAGCCCGTCAGCGGCACCGGCTACGAAAAGCTGGTCAATAAGCGCGGCACCACGTCCGGTTGGGTCGGCGAGGAAGACGCTCGCACCGAAACCGAAACCTCGAAGCTGGCCAAGCAAGGCTACAGCTGGGGCGAGATCTACGCGAACCCGTCGGCCACCCAGCAGATGCTGGACGACAGCGAGATCGACATCGAGCAGTGGCTGGCCGGCGAAGTCGACGTCGAATTCGCGTACCAGGAAGGCAAGGCCTTCGTCTCGGGTGATGGCACCAAGAAGCCACGCGGCCTGCTGACCTACGCAGCCGGCGGCTCGAATCTGCACCCGCTGGGCGGCATCGAAGTCGTCGCATCGGGTGCCGCTGGTTCGATCACTGGCGATGCGCTGCTCGACCTGGTGTATGCCCTGCCGGAAACCTTCACCGGCAATGCGAAGTTCGCGATGAACCGCAACACGATGCTCCGCATTCGCAAGCTGAAGGACTCGGACGGCAACTACCTGTGGCAGCCGTCGATGCAGGCTGGCCAGCCATCCACCCTTGCTGGCTATGCGATCGCTGACATTCCGGACATGCCGGGCGTCGCGGCGAATGCCCTGTCGATCGCGTTCGGCGACTTCAAGCGTGCCTACAAGATCCTGGACCGCGTCGGCGTGCGCGTGCTGCGCGACCCGTACACCAAAAAGCCCTACGTGATGTTCTACACCACGAAGCGCGTCGGCGGCGGTCTGGAGAACCCGGAGTGCATGAAGTTCATGCGCATCGCTGCAGCCTAATCGCTGAGTGACCCGAGAGGCCCGGCTGATGTCGGGCCTTTTCATTTGGAGAAGCCAATGCAACTTGCAAAACCATTCCTGGGCGTGCCTGACGGCGAAATCTACCCAGTGCAGTACCAGGTGGGTGACCAATGCCCGCCCGAGCTGGAGGCGGCGGCTGCCGCCTTGGGCGCCTTCGACGCCGATGAGGACGGAGCGAAGCCCACTCGCACCAAGAAATAACGGATCCGGCCGCAGTCGCCTACGCCGAATCCCTGAAGTAACCCCGCAGGGCGCACAGTCGCCCTAGTCAATTTGCCCAAGCTGAAAGCGAGAGCCTGCAATGCCATTCAACCTCACTCCTGCAAGCGCAACCTACAGTGCGTCGGGAAAATTCGGCTCGGCAATCAGTGGGGGCGACGCCTACGGTCCAACACCACTCCCGGCCATTGGTCAGCCATTCACCATTAGCGGATGGTTCAAGAAAAACGCAGCCACCGCCGATAACACGGTCCCGGTAGGGCAGCTCGGCGTGTTCTACCTCCAGCAGAATACATCGACTGGCTGCTGGAACTTGACTGTTGTTAGTGGCGGCGGCACGATATCCTCCAGCACTACACCAACCCTTGATACGAACTGGCACCATTTCGAGATCGGATTCACCGGATCGACTGTCTACCTGTTCATCGACGGCATTTTGCAGGGGTCGGCCGCCAGCGCGTTCAACGGTACGCGCGAGACGAATCCGTTCTGCGTACACGCCTTCGGTACGGGGAACTTCCGGTTCAACGGGCTGGTCGATGAAGTGGCGGTGTGGAATTCATGCCTGCACACTACCGCCTTCACCCCGCCGACTGCCGCAACCAGCGACAGCGCATCGGGGCTGCGCGCCCTGTACCACCTGGACGACAATGCGAACGACAGCGCCGGCGCTGTCGCGCCATCCCCAACTGTTTCCACAGTATCGGTCAGCCCGTCAACGGCGAGTCTATCCGGTGGCGGCACGCAAACCTTCACAGCTACTGTCAGCGGTACGAGTTCGCCTGCGCAGACCGTCACTTGGTCGGCAAGCGGAGGAAGCATCAATTCGTCCGGTGTATTCACCGCGCCAGCAGCAACCGGATCGGCTCAGACGGTTACGATCACGGCTACCAGCACCGTTGACGCAACCAAGAGCGGCACCGCAACTGTCACTGTGGAGGCATCTGGCGCGACGCCAACGGTATCGAGTGTGACGGTCAGCCCGAGCACCGCCAACGTCGCAGGCGGCGCAACGCAGCAGTTCAGCGCGACCGTCACGGGCGCCAATTCGCCATCGCAGGCCGTCAACTGGACCGTAAGCGCAGGCACGATCAACGCATCCGGCTTATTTACGGCACCAGAAGCAACTGCTTCCGCGCAAACGATCACGATTACCGCAACCAGTCAGGTTGATGGCACCAAGTCGGGCGCGGCAACTGCCATCGTGCCCGCGACCGCTGCACCTGTCACCGGCTTCACCGATAATATCCTGTTCTCCCCCTTTAACTGGGATGTGACCGGCACGTCGGCATTCTCGAATCACTCGGGCGCGTACTTCCGCACGATTTTCAGTGGTAATAGCTGCGTGCTGAGTTTCGACATCACCGGGATTCAGTATCTCGCCGACGTGATCGAGTATCGCGTCGATGCTGACGATTGGGTACTGGTTCCGCTTGCAGCATCCGTGACAATCTCGATCCCGTCGCGCCTTGTATGGGGCGCATCCTCGGTGCATTTGCTGGAAGTCCGTATCAACAAGTTCAGTTTCGACAATACGCGCTGGGTTGATCCGGTCGAGGGCGTCAAGCTGACAGGTGTCACGATCGACTCTGGCGCAACCCTGAGCAAACCCGCCGCCCTGCCGCAAAGCGTGCTCGTCTACGGCGACAGCATCACCGAAGGCTTCCGCACGATCGATGCATATCTGGCGGTCACGGCGCGCCATAGCTGGGCCTATGTGATGGCCGAAGTGCTGGGGGTGGAACTTGGCATGGCGGCATTTACCGGCCAAGGCTTTACGAAGATCGGCAACGGCAATATCCCGGCGCTGCCCAGTACGTACGACAAACTCTATCCTGGCAAGGATCGGACATTCAACCCGGCGCCCGACCTCATCGTCATCAATATGGGCACGAATGACCCGTATAACCAGGCGACTATCGATGCGGCGGTCGGGGTGGTGAATGGACTGCTGGCGAAAACGCCGAGCACGACCAAGATCGCAGTACTTCGCCTGTTCGGTGGCCGCGCAACCGAGATGCAGGCGGTTGTTGCTACGGTCAACTCGCCCCGCGTGAGCTATATCGACACGGCCGGCTTTTTCGTTCCTACTGCAGCATCAGGCGAGGACCGGATACACCCGCGCGCCTTCGACAACCGCATCATTGGCCCGAGGATGGCCGCCGCCGTCAAGCCGCTGTTGCCCGCGACGACCAGCGCACCACCGGCAACGAGTGCGCGCACTGTGACGCTTGCCCTCGGCAACGAATCGGGTCCGCTGGCGAACCTAACCGGCCTGAAAGTGGCGTTCTACGACGAGCCGACGCCGGACCTGCATACCGCGCCACGCTTCAAGGCTGCGAATGTGACGACCAATGCATCGGGTGTCATGTCGCTTGCGGTGCAGTCGACGCTTACGGCTGGCGGCTCGGGCTCGGTCGTCGTGCAGATGGCAGACGGGCGAAACCTGGTCCGTACTGTGACGGTGGCGTAAATGGCAGCCTACCTACATCCCGCAGATGCCGTCGGGCGCGCGTACTTGGCGCCCGCCGAGCCTCCTACAGCAACCAGCCCGCCGCCAGAGAATAGTGTCGACGCAACCAAGGTGCCAGCCTCGCGTGTCGTCGTATTCTCCGGCGGCGTCCGGGTCGTCGCCTTCGAAGGTGGAACCAGAAAAGTGAGGTTTTAAATGGCAGCAGCTCCATACCTGAAAGACGGCAAGTGGACGATCGATAAAGACCCGGAGGATAAACGGTATTACGTCGCAGACATCACGAACGACCTGACCGACAGCGGCACTACCGCGGCGTCCGTGACCTGCGTCGTCGCTGGCGTCTCCATTATCGAGGGCCCGGAGATTCAGGGCAGCCTGATCGTGGTCAAGCTGGGCGGCCTGGACACCGCGCCAGACGCCGTCAACTACTGCACCTTCCGCGTTATCTGCGCGAATACCGAGCAGTTCGACCGGACCATCTACTTCAACCGGGTGGACAACTGATGATCGACGCAAAAACCATCCCAGCCGTGCAAACTCTGCTCGAGCAGGAACGTGTGCGCAAAGAGCAGTCAGCTGTTTCGCCGCAGTTTGTCCGCGCCCCCGAGGGCAACGGCCACGAAGCGGCCCTGAAGGATAAGCGATGAGCGCCCGCCTGGTTGTGCCACCTGTCGGCCTGCCGGTCCCGCTGGCCGCTGCGATCGCGAAGGCGAAGGCTGACGGCGCCGGCCTCGACGCCGAAATTGAACTTGACGTCCGCGGCGTCGCCGGTGAGGTCGAGCACGAGCTGGAGCGCGCCTTGATTGAGCAGACCTGGCGCGTGACGCTCGACCGCTTCCCCGACGCGATCAAGCTTGCGATGCCGCCGGTGATCGCCGTGGACTACGTCAAGTTCTACGACGCCGAGGGCGCGCTGCAGACCCTGGACCCGCAGGACTACTACGTCGACAACGTCAGCGAGCCGGGCTACCTGCTGCCGGCGCCGGGCCGGTCCTGGCCGGCGACTGCCAATCGCGCAAACGCTGTCGAAGTGCAGTACCGCTGCGGCTACGGTCCGGATCACGCCGCGGTGCCGGCGCAGATCCAGAGCTATATCCTGGGGCGGATTGAGGCGAAATACCTGCCGGCCGCTTTGAAGAATGCGGAGTTCCTGGGCGGCCTGTTGGACCGCTTTAAGGTGTACGGATGAACGAGCGCATCACGATTCAGGCCCCTCCTACGAGCAAGGATGCCGCCGGCCAGGTGATCGGCGACTGGACCGATGTCGCCGCGAATATTTGGGCCGGGGTCAAGTTCCAGACCGGCGCCGAGGTGCTGCGCGGTGGCCTGCCGGTGTCCACGGTGAGAATCTCCGCCATGGTTCGCGAGCGAAGCGACATCGACAACACGATGCGGCTGGTGCACAAGGGCAAGCGGTACGATATCAAGTCGGTGCTGCCCAGCGACGACCGGCGCTTCATGTTCCTCGTCTGCGAGTCGGCCAAATGATCACGATCGATGCTTCAAACCTGAGTGAAGTGCTGGGCGACTTGCTGTCGCGGGTCGAAGAGAGCGTAGGCGAAAGCACTCTTCGGACCATCGGCTTTGAAGGCGCCGAGATCTTCAAGGATCAGGTCAAGCAGAACGCTCTCGCCCACAAGAAGACCGGCATCCTTTTCGACAACATCATCGTCGTACGGGTAACCGAGGAGTCCGAGGCCAACAAGCGTCAGGTGTACAAGATCACTGTGCGCAACGGTACGGGCTCAAGCCCTGGCGGCTTCTACTGGCGCTTCGTCGAGAAGGGCCACAAGATCGTCCCGCCAAATCGCAAGCGTAGCGCGAAGACAGGGCGCACGATCGGCTGGGCAGCGCACCGCCGGGCTGCGGAGCTTGAATACGGCTCCCGCAAGGTGCCGGCCTACCCGTTCTTTCGCCCGGCTTACGAAAGCAAAAAGCAGGAGTCGGTCGATGCCATGACACGTACCCTGT
The DNA here is from genome assembly GCF_002454935.1 of Massilia sp. UBA6681. Lineage (NCBI taxonomy): Bacteria > Pseudomonadati > Pseudomonadota > Betaproteobacteria > Burkholderiales > Oxalobacteraceae > Massilia > Massilia sp. UBA6681. Next base: position 31,561 of record NZ_DKJX01000072.1, on the reverse strand, counting down.
CTGAAATCCTCGCGAGGAACACATGACGCCTGAAGCCCTGGTATACGACGCGCTGAAGAATTTGGCTGGCGGCAGAATCTGGCCGGACTTTGCTGAAACCGACGAGCTGCCCTGTATCGTCTACCAGGTGGTCGGCGGCGAGCCGGTGAACTACCTGACCGGCGAGCAGCCTGACAAACAGAAGGTCCGAGTGCAGGTCAGTGCGTGGGCCGGCGAGTCGCGCATCGCCGCATCCGAGCTCGGTCAGCAGGTCGAAGAGGCGATCCGCACCGCGACCCACCTGCAGCCCGAGGTCGCTACTGGCCGCCTTGCCACCTTCGACGAAGAGACGAAGTGCCGCGGCACCCGGCAGGATTTCTACATCTTCGCCTGACTCACCAATTTCCATCCAAGCCGCCCTGAGCAATCCGGGCGGCTTTTTCTTTGCCCGGCTCCCGGGCTTTTAACCTGAAAGGCCCTTATGCAACTGCCAAACAACATCGCGTTCGCCGTGGCGACCGTCTTCGCAACCGCTGTCAGCGTCACCGCCGCAACCAACGCGGCCGAGGCGGTGCTGAGCGCTACCAACACCTTCGCCGCTGGCGATTACGTCGAGTACATCGGCGGCTGGAGTAAGGCCAATGGCCGCGTTTTCCGCGTGAAGGCTCCGACCGGCACGAACTTCACCCTCGAAGGCCTGGACACCACCGACACCTCGCTGTTCCCGGCTGGCGCCGGCACCGGCACCGTGCGCAAAGTCACCACCTGGGTGCCGATCACCGGTGTGGTCAGCGCCGATGTGTCCGGCGGCGACGGCAAGACCGTCGAAGTCGCTCTGCTGGACAGCGATATGCCGGTCATGCTGCCGGACGGCTTCAGCGCTACGACCGTGACCCTGACCATCGCAGACGACAAGTCGCTCGCCCACCACGCCGCTCTCAAGAGCGTCTCCGATGGCGTGAAGCTGACCTGCCTGCGCGGCATCCTGCCGGGCGCCACTGCAGGCGTCCTGCTGTACGCGGGGTACTGCTCGTTCAACGAAAGTCCCTCGCTCGCCAAGGGCAGTGTCATGGCCGTGCGCGCGACCTTCTCGCTGCAGAACAAGGTCGTCCGCTACTAATCCGTTTTGCCTGCCGGCCGGTGCCGGCTTTTCCGCCGCGAGGTCGCCCCTCGCGGTCTTTTTACCCCTCCAGAAAGCAGAACATCATGGCAAAAGCACAGAAAATCACCCTCGGCAAGCGTCCGGAAAGCTTCTCGAAAGAAGTCACCTTCCCGATGCTGGACGGCTCGACCGGCTGCATCAAAGTGGACTTCAAATACCGCACGCGCAAGGAGCACGCCGAGTTCGTGGACGGAATCCAAGCCAGCATCGAGGCGAAGGCAAAAGCCGAAGCGGAGCGCTACAAAGGCCTGACCGACGCCGGCCAGGAAGTGCCGCAGATCAAGCAGGCCGATATCGTCGGCTATCAGGTGGCCGCGAGCGTCGACACGATCATGGGCGCCGTCAAGGGCTGGAACCTCGATATCCCATTCGATCGAGAAGCCGTCGAGCAGCTGGTTGACGAACTGCCGGCCGCAGTCGCCGCGATCGTCAGCACCTACCGCGAAGCGATCGTCGAGGGCCGCCTGGGAAACTGACTCAAATCGCGGAGGCGATGTACACCTCCGCGCCCTCGGCTGCTGAGCTGGCGGCCGCCGGCCTTACTGAGGACGATCTCGACATTGGTGCCGACATCTGGCCGGAAAACCTCCAGGCCTACGAGTTGTTCAGCGCGCTGCGCACGCAGTGGCGCGTTGGCATGGCCGGCGCTACCGGCCTCGACTACAACGCCGTGCCCACTGTCCTGCGCCTGCAGGGCGTGCCGCGCGCCGACTGGTCGCAGTTGTTCGAAGACATCAGGGTGATGGAGAGCGCCGCTTTGCCGGCGATGAGGCAGGAGTGAAAAAAAGGGAGGGGGTATCGATTCGATACCCCCTTTGCAAAGGGTATCCCAAGTTGGGTCACCCTTTTTTCGTAGGAGGCTTGCGGTGCAGTCGAAGCGCTCTTGACGAGGCAGCTTTTTCCTCGTCCGATGAGCCAATCGGAGCAACGCCAGGAGCAAGAGGCTCAAGATTTTCAACCGCCTCCCGGACTTTATCGAGTCGCTTCGCAAATTCAGACTCGAGCTGGCTTACTCCATGGATGGCGCCATTGGCGTCCTTGATCCACTGCCGCACTTCGCTCAGCCGCCCCAGAAATGGAGGCGGCTGTTCGTGTTGCTGGTGTAATATTGCCCTATACATTCCACGGTGCAAAAAAAAATGAAAGACCTTTTCGGCTTTGTCGTACTTGTTCTGCTAGTGGTCGGCTTCGTGTTGCTTTACTTCTGGCCGACATTCCGAGCGCGAAAAGTCGGCCATCCTGCTTTCACATCAATCTTCATAGTCAATTTGCTTCTTGGCTGGTTGTTTGTCCCTTGGGTTTTAACGCTCGCATGGGCATTCCGCCACGCGCCGCCTGTCCCAGTGCAAGCCACCCAGGTGGAGGGCGAAGACAGATAAGCACTTGCGATTTATTTAAACATTTAGGCTCGCTTCGGCGGGCCTTTTTCATTTGGAGCGGATATGTCGGCATCGCAGAACACCGCAGAAATCCAGGTTGTTGTTGATGCATCTGGTGTCGAGGCCGGTCTCCGCCAGGCCACGGGCGCCGCCGAGCGCGCCGAGCGTCAGATCACCGCCGGCGCGAACAACTCGGCCCGCTCGCAGGGGAACTTGATCGCCGCGATTCAAAGAACGACGGCGCAAATGGAATCGGGCGGCCGCGCCGGCTCACGCTATTTCGAGATCCTGGCGCAGCAACGTGGGGTCAATCCTGCGGCCCTGGAGCCATACCTCCGCCAGCTTCGCGCGGTCGAACAGGCGCAGCAGCGTGCCGGCCAATCGGCGGCGCAGACCAGCAACGCGATGCGGCAATTGCCAGCGCAGATGACCGACGTTCTGGTCAGCCTGCAGGGCGGTCAGTCGCCGCTGACGGTCCTGCTGCAGCAGGGTGGCCAGGTCACCGATTCATTTGGCGGCGTTGGCAACGCAATCCGGAACGTCGGCTCGCACATTCTGGGGTTGCTCAATCCGGTGACCCTCGCAACAGCGGCTGTCGCCGGTCTGACTTATGCCTACTATGCCGGCAGCCAAGAGGCGCGCGCCTATAACTTGGCGATCGCCACCACCGGCAACGCTGCCGGCACGTCTGCCGCCCTGATGGCTGAAGCTGCTGCGCAAACTGCCGAATTCGTCGGCTCGCAGAGCAACGCAGCCAAGGTGCTGGCTTCCATGGTCGCCACCGGCCAAATCTCCGGCGCCGTGATGATCGACCTGAGCGTGGCCGCCATCAAGGCCCAGCGCGACCTTGGGCGCGAGGTGAGTACGACGGTCGAGGAATTCGCCTCCCTGGGCAAGGACCCGGTCAAGGCCCTCGCCGACCTGATCGGGAAGTATCACCACCTGTCCGGCGCGACCTATGCTCAGGTCAAGGCCCTGCAGGATGAAGGACGGACCGTCGAGGCGGTCACCTTGGCACAGAAGGCGCACGCGGACGGCATCAACAGCCAGTCTGCACGGGTCGTCGAGAACCTGGGGTACATCGAATCCGCATGGAAGGGCATCAAGAACGGTGTGCTTGAAGCGGCCGGCGCGACCAAGGACTGGTTCCTCAGTATGGGCCGCGACGATACCCTGGCCGACCTAACCGCCAGCGCTGCCAAGATCCAGAAGAACATCGACGACGCAAACGCGCGGAACGACACCTGGGGCGCGCGAAAGCAGCAGGCTCTGCTGGACGTTGTGAATGCCCAAATTGCAGCCATGCAGAAGAAGCTCGGCCTGTCTAAGCAAGAGGCTGAGGAAGAGGCGCGCCGATCAAAGGCGGATCAGATGCGCATCGAGATCGCCAACGGCCTAGATGCCTTACTTAGCCGTGAGCAGTTGCGCGAGCGTGAGTTGGCTGCTACCAGGAGGAAGGCTGCGGAAAACCGGCTGACCGAGGCTGAGACTGAACAAGCTCTCGCTATCGTCCGTCACAAGTACAAGGACGTCGACGAAGCCGCGCAGAAGAAGCGCGAGGCAGCCGCGAAGGCGGCAGCAGAGGCGCTCAAGAAGGAAGCTGGCCTCCTGGCCGAGCTCGCCGGCCTGACCCCGGGCTTTGCCGAAGATTGGGACCGGCTGAGCAAGGCTTACGCTAAGGGCGCGCTTTCTCTTGACCAGCTGACGAAGGCGCAGGCCGACCTGCTGGCCAAACAGCCCGGCATCAAGAAAGCGAACGACGAGCAGATCAAGGCGCAAGCCGAATCGGACAAGCTCTACGAGCAAGGCATTAAGACCGCCGAGCAGTACCGCGATTCGCTGCTTGAGCAGCTTGGCGCCCAGCGTTTGAGCAACGAGGTGATCGGCCTCTCAGCGGAAGCTGCTGCTGACCTGCAGGTGCGCCGGCTGGAAGATGCGGCCGCGCTGAAGGAGCAGACCGCTGCCGCACTGGATGCGGTCGAGCCGGGTAGCCGAGTGGCTGAACTGTACCGAGCGCAAGCTGCTGCGCTGCGAGATCTTGCCTCCGCCAAAAGCGAAGGCGCTCGCAAGCAAGTCGCCGCCGACTCGGCCAAACAGGCCGCCGACGACTGGAGGCGCGCCGCCGAGGACATCAACCGCTCGCTGACCGACGCCCTCCTTCGCGGCTTCGAATCCGGCAAGTCCTTCGGGCGTAACCTGGTCGACACGCTGAAGAACATGTTCCAGACGCTGGTGCTGCGACCGATCATTCAGCCGATGATGGCGCCGATCTCGGGCAGCCTAGCCGGGATGATGCCAGGCAGCGCACAGGCATCTACCGGCGCCGGCGGCTACGCTTCCGCCCTGCAGAACATTTGGGGCATGGCGAACGGCTCCGCGATCAGCTACGGCGCAACGAAGGGTGTCACTAGTGCGGCGAACTGGATGATGGACAGCTCGAATCCGATGATGCAGAAGATGGGCGCGTCGCTGGGCAACAATGCCGGGATGCTCAGTTCTGGCCTTGGCATGCTCGGCAACGGGCTGGCGGGCTACGGCATCAGCAAGGGCCTGTCGGGCGGCTACTCGGCTGGCAACTGGGTGAACATCGCTGCCGGCATAGCTTCGGCGATTCCCGGGATCGGCCCAATCGCTGGCGTGGTCGGCGCCCTGGTCAACCGTGCGTTCGGCATGAAGGCCAAGGAGTACGGCGACGCGGTGCTGAACGGCTCGTTCGATTCGGCTGGTTTCTCCGGCTCGACGGACACAGCCTGGACGCAAAAGGGCGGCTGGTTCCGCAGCGACAAGAACGGTGTTGACCGCAATGCTGTCGGTGCCGAGATGTCGGCCGGCCTGACGTCTGCCTACGATGCCATCAAGTCGAGCTCCGCCGAGTTCGCCCGGGTGTTGGGCATCAACGCCGACAGCATCGCGAGCCGCTCCCAGGCAATCAGCATCGCCATGGGCAAGGACGAAGCAGCGAACCAGAAGGCAATCGCTGATTTCTTCGTCGGCGTCGGCAACACCATCGCTGGCGAGCTGCTGCCCGAAATCGGCAAGTTCCAGGCGCAGGGTGAAGCCGCAAGCGCAACGCTGCAGCGCCTGGCAACCGGCTACTCGACCATCGAGCAGGCCTTGTGGTCCATCGGAATGTCGTTCGGCGCCGTGGGCACTGCATCGCTGGAGGCGCGCGAGCGTCTTCTGGCGGCCGCCGGCGGGATCGAGGCATTCGCGGCTAACACCGCGGGCTTCCAGCAGAATTTCCTGTCCGAGGCTGAACGCAACGCTCCGGTGCTGAAGATGGTCACCGAGCAGATGGCCGCTCTCGGCCTGGCCAGCGTGGACACGCGCGACGAGTTCAAGCAGGTTGTGCTCGGGCTGGACCTGACGACCGAAGCAGGCGCCAAACAGTACGGCGCCCTGATGAACCTGCAGGCCGCGTTTGCCCAGGTCTACCCAGCCACCGAGGCGGCGACCAAGGCGCTGCAGGAGCGCGCGTCGCTGCAGGAGGAGCTCGACCAGCTGACCATGACGTCAGTGCAGTTGCAGGCCAAGCAGCGCGACGCGCTCGACGAGAGCAACCGCCCGCTGTTCGACCAGATCCAGGCGCTCAAGGAATCGCGGGCTGCACTGGAGGCCCAGGCCGAGGCGCAGCGTAACGCGACCCAGGCCATCAAGGAGCAGGCGACATCGCTTCTCTCTGGCGTAGACGGCGCCTTCGGTGTCTTGCAGCGTGTTGTCGCCCGCGACAAGCAACTGCTGCAGGAGCGCATCACTACCGAGCAGGCAATCGTCGCGAAGCATCAGGCCCTGTCATCGGCACTGCGCAGTACGCTCGACGGGATGTCGGTGCCAGGTCAGGAGTTGTTCGGCCGGCAAAGTGCTCAGGCGCAGATCCAGGCCGCCCTGGCGATGGCGAAAGCAAGCGGCTCGCTGCCGGATGCGGACGGCCTGAAGCGCGCCCTGTCGGTCGTTGGGCAGGACGCATCGGCCCTGTACGCAACCCAGCAGGACTATCTGCGCGACTTCTACACCACGCAGAACGACATCGCCGCGCTGGCCGACATCACCGACAGCACCCTGAGCATCGAAGAGAAGTCGCTCAAGCTGCTGGAAGAGGAAGGCAAGCGCCTCGACAGTATCCTCACGAGCGCCCAGCAGCAGATCGACGTCCTCAAGGGCATCGACACCTCGGTGCTGTCGGTTGCCGATGCGGTCGCAGCTCTGGGCCTGTCGATCGCGAGTGCGAAGGGCAATGCGGTTGTCGCCAGCGCCGGTGCGGTCAATGCGCAGTACCAGAGTGTCTTGGGCCGCGCCCCGGATGCTGCCGGCATGCAGTTCTGGCAGGACCAGGCGGCGAAGGGCGTGTCGCAGACGGACATCCTCAACGCGATCGCCAACTCGGCCGAGGCCAACATCAAGAGCATGTACCAGGCAACTCTGGGTCGTGCAGCGGATGCGGGCGGACTGCAGTTCTGGGTCGACCAGGTCAACAAGGGCACGTCGTATGCGGACATCCAGAGGGCGCTCGAGCAAAGCGGAGAGAAGCTGCGCGGCTTCGCGGTGGGCACGAACTATGTGCCGACCAACATGCCGGCAATGATCCACGAGGGTGAGCGAATCATCCCTGCGGCTGATAACCGCGAGCTGATGCGCAGGCTGTCGAATCCGGAGCAGAGCAACGCCGTGCTGGCCGCTGCCGTCGAGCGACTGACGCGCGAGGTCGAAGGGTTGCGCGCCGAAGCCAGAGCAACGGCTACGCACACTGAGAAGACTGCGCGACTGTTTGATCGGGTGATCGAGGGCAACGAAATCAAAGTGAAAGCGGAGGCCTAATGAGCGGCATGAAGATCATCAAGCCGACCGTGATCACGGACGCGATGCTGGCAAGTAGCAGCATCGCGGAGCCGGATGTCGGAGAGGTCGCCTGGAACGCTGGCACGGCCTATGCAAAGGGTCAGGTCGCGATCCGGACGACGACTCACCGCAAGTACGAGCGCCTGGCGGCTGGCACGACCGCAACGGCGCCGGAAAGCGATCCAGCCAACTGGATGGACATCGGACCCACCAATCGGTGGGCCATGTTCGACCGGAAGATCGGGACCGCTACCGAGGCGGCGTCGCTGACGGTGGTCATGCGGCCTGGCGGCGTATCTGGCCTGAGCGCGTTGGAGCTGGTCGGGCGGCAGGCGCACATCCAGATGAAAACGGCGCCTGGCGGCCCGGTGGTGTACGACCGGACGGTGCAGCTCGACGGCACGGTCGTGGACACCATCTACGACTGGTTCTTTGCCGACTACGAGCAGTTGAGCGACTTCGTGCTGACCGACCTTCCGCAGCACTACCCCGGATGCGAGCTGAGCTTCACGCTTACCGGCACTTCGGGGGTTTCCATCGGCGCGCTGCCGGTCGGCCAGGTGTTCGAGATCGGGCGCGCGCAGTACGGCGCGTCGGTCGGGATCGTCGATTACAGCCGCAAGGAGCGCGACCAATTCGGCAATCTGGATGTACTCGAGCGCAACTACAGCCGGCGTAGCACTCTGCAAGTCGTCACGGACAAGGCCAAGTTCAACAGCATCTACCGCCTCCTCGCATCCCTACGCGCGACCCCGGCGATCTACATTGGCGCCGATCAGGTCGGGTATGAGCCAATGATCACCTACGGCTTCTATAAGGACTTCGGAATCGCGGTTTCGTACCCGAACTACCACATGCTTTCCATCGAAATTGAAGGGCTTAACTAAATGGCGATCACACCACTCGCACCGCTGGACCGGACCAGCCCCACGTTCCGCACCGACGTCGATAACTTCTTCGGGTCGGCCATTCCCGCATTCGTCGGGCAGGCCAACGCCCTCGCCGCCAACCTCAACTCCATCGCAGCGGGAGGGGCGTATGCGATTCCGTACAAACTCGGCGTTGGAAGTGACGTGGGCTACGGCAACGGATTTTTCGCGCTGAATGGTAGCGCCCTTTCGTCCACCGAAATGTATGTGGATAACACCGATCTCCGAGGAATAAACCTGGCGAATGTGCTCTACAGCACCACAGAGGGGAATACGAGTTCCGTTAAAGGGCATATCCGCCTCACCGTAATCAACCGCCCCACAGCATGGGCCTTATTTCGCGTAACGGCGCTCCTCTCTATCACGGACCCGGCTAGGCCATATAAGGTGTTTTCGATTGCGCCAATTGATGCCAGCGAGCCGTTCCCCTTCAGCGCCGGGGAAGCTGTTGAGGTGTCCTTCCAGCGCACCGGAGACAAGGGCGACGCTGGATCGCTCACGACTGTTCTGTGGGTGCGAGACGTAAAAGGCAGCGGGCAAAGCGCAGGTACAACTGCCAACACTCAGCGTCGAACGCTCAATACCGTCAAGCGAAATACCATCCCTGGCGCAAGCCTATCTGGGGACGTAATTACAGTACCACCCGGTACATACCGACTTTCCGCGTCCGCTCCGGCGTACAGCTCAGGAAGACATCGGGCGTACGCAAGCATCACTGTCGGCGGCGTGACTACGTCCATCGAGGGGCAGACGGCCAACGGGTCCGCCCCCTCGGCCATCCAGATGAGTGAATTCTTGGCGGGGAGTACGGCATCGATTTCTATTCAGCACATGTTTGACACCTGGAATGTTCCCAACGGCCTTGGCCTCGCTCTCGGCTTGGGTGGCGAAGAAGTCTATACCGATGTCTTTATCGAAAAGGTCTCCTGATGATTGACCAAGAAATCACCCCTGAACAGCCGCAGCCCTTCGGCTACGTGACTTACGACGACGCCGGCAAGCTGACCGGCTCCTACCTGCAGGTGCTACATCCGGACCACGCCGATTGCCACATCCCGGCCGATGAAGTGCAGCGCGCGGCGTGGGTCAACTACCGCGCCAACGAGGCACGCGATGGGCTGGAGCTGATGCCGGTGAAGGAGCCGACCGAGATGCCGCCGCCGGTGCCGCAGACCGTCACCCGCCGGCAGGCTCGGCAGGCGCTGCTCATGGCCGAACTGCTCGACGATGTGCAGCCAGCCATCGACGCCATTCCGGATCCGGTCCAGCGCCGCATGGCACAGATCGAGTGGGAGGACTCGCTCGAGTTTGTGCGCACGCGCCCGCTGGTGATTCAGATCGGCGCGGCGCTTGGGCTCGACGAGTCGGCCCTTGATGCACTTTTCACCCAAGCAGCAACCCTTTAGGAGATGGCATGAGCAAGCTTGCACGAGCCTGGCAGAACTTCCTCTTCATCCTGATCTCGATCGATCAGACGCTGGGCATGATGCTCGGCTTCGTCATGCATCCGTCCAGCAAGGAGCTCTGGCCGGACGAGACGCTGTCCGCGCGCTGCGGGCGGCTCGGTCACCGCTACCCGTACAAGTTCTGGCGCGTCCTCATCGACGCCCTGTTCTTCTGGCAGGGGCCCGGGCATTGCGTCAACGCCCACAAGAAAGAGCTGACGCGATACCACTTCCCACCGTCGATGCGAAACGACACCACCACCGAAGCCCGCCCCGAGCGGGTTTTTTAACGCCTCACCACTATGAAAGCCTCAAATATGAGCGAACCAATTTCCGGCGCAGCCGCCGGCGCCGCAGGATGGAAGCTGATCGGCGGCGCTGCCGGCGCTGCTGGAATCGGGGCCGGCCTGGCCGCGATCGTGGTGATGTGCGCCATGACGCCCCGCAGCCCCAGGGAGTGGGCAATCGGCCTCATCTCGACCGTTGTCGCCTCGGTCGGCGGCGGCGCGGCAGTGATCCAGCATTACGGCCTGCAGCATTGGGGGCAGACCCCAATCGGCCTCGTGGGCATGCTCGGCCTCGTGTTCGCCTGCGGCCTGCCCGGCTGGGCCCTGGTGCGCTGGCTGTTCAACTACATCGCCAAGAGGCAAGGCGCCGACCTGGCCGAAGTCGTTCGTGAAGCGCGGGAGGTACTCTGATGGCCGCAATGAAAGCCTCCGGCGCCTGCCGCGCGCTGATCCGCCAGTTCGAAGGCTGCCGCCTGACCGCCTATCGCTGCCCGGCCGGCATCCCGACGATCGGCATCGGCCACACCCGCGGCGTCAAGATGACTGACCGGTGCAACGTCCAGCAAGCCGATCTGTGGCTGACGGAAGACCTGCAGGACGCCGAGGCTGCGGTTTCGTCGCTGGTGAAGGCGCCGCTCAGCCAGGGTCAGTTCGACGCCCTGGTGTCGTTCGTGTTCAACCTGGGCGCCGGCGCGTTCAAGCAGTCGACGCTGTTGAAGCGGCTCAATGCTGGGCTGCCGATCGCCGCCGCCGACGAGTTCAAGCGCTGGGTCAACTCCGGCGGCGTGCGTCTGCAGGGTCTGGTCAACCGGCGCGCGGCCGAAGAGGCCATGTTCCGCGCCGCTACGAGGGTGGCGGCATGACTTCGCTCGACCGACTGCTCTGCTCCGTCCTGGCTGCGGTGCTGCTGCTGGTCAGCGCCTGGTTCGGCATTCGGCACTACGGCGCCGAGCAGTACCAGGTCGGCCACGCTGCCGCCATCGCCGCCGGCCGCGCTCAGCTCGAGCGCGACACCGCTGCTGCTCGCAAGACTGAGACGGACCTGCGCGCCCAGCTGCGCGCCAAGGACGACGCGGCATTTACCAAGGAGAAGGAATATGCAACGAATCTCGCTGCTGCTCAGCGCCGCATGCGCGCTGGCGATGACCGGCTGCGCTGCCCCGGCGCCGTACCAGCCGCCACCCAGAGCGGCGATCGATCCGCTGCCGCCGGACTTGCAGCTGACGGAGAAGGACCGGAAATTGTGCCAGAGGTTGCTGCAGAGATTCTCGGCGACGCCGCAGACGTTGCGGGACTCGTGCGGCGATACGAGCGCGTCGTCGAGCGCTTCGAAGCCTGCCGGACGGTGAACGAGAAATGAGCACGCTCGAGCTCCACGCCCACACCGACCAGGGCACAACCCACGTGTGTACCATCCACCGCGGCGAGAAGGACGAGACGCCGCTGCAGATGATCAGCGCGCAGGAGCTGGCGCGGCTGAGGGCGGCCGAGGCTGAGCTGTTGGCCCTGCGCGCCCTCGCCGCTCCGACGGCCTGAGCAATACCCGCCGGGCCAGCTCAAGCGGCAGGCCCATTCGGAACAATTCGGCGGCGCCGGCGGCGACCCCATGCGAGCCGGCTAGGTTGATGGCCAGGTCAACATGAATGGCGGTCAAGCGGTCGATGCGTTTGGTCATCCAATGAGCATAGCACCGGCTGACCACGCCGGCTTGCGATAGCTCAACGGTGCTAGACTTGCCCCATGTATGGAAAAGTCAAACGCCTGCGCTCCGCGGGCAAGCGCCTGTCGGATCACGATATTGCCCGGTCGGACTTCGTTCAGGGCGAGGTGCGCGTCTATGGCCTGGCTGGAGTCATTGTGGCCAGCGTCAGCGATCCGAATTCCCAAGTCGGCGAGCCGCTGCTGCCCATCCTTCATCACGCCAAACTGGTCACGATGCACGGCCATGGCATGTTGCTCTACGGCGAGGAAAGGCAGCAGGGCGATGCCGGGCCGGCATACATTCAGGAGTGGTCGGTGATGGTCGGGAGTTGACGGCGCACCACAATTACTCTCTGCTTTATTGGCGCCGGCGGCTCTCCGTCCAGGCCGAGCCCCCGAACGATGTCGGCATACGTGCGATCTGGCGGAAACATATTGTTCAGCGGCGTATTAATGCGCCGAATGTAATAGGCCTCAACAGTCTTGACATGCATTGCGGGCACCTCGATGTAGGAATGAGAGTTCCATCGCTTGCCGCCGTCCCGGTGCTGCATTGCCCTGTCTCGTAGGCACTGTGATTGCCCCACGTAAATGCATTCTTCGCCATCGAAAAGAAAGTAGACTCCTGCGGTGGCCGGCATGTCGCGTGTCGTCCTGGCCGCAAGGATCTCTGCGTCGCTGAAATGGAAGGCCTGGGCGTGATGAATCAGCCACTGCGCCGGGATCTTGTGCTCGTTGTTCCACCCCTCCCAGGCGAAGTGCCGGGCAACATCCGGGCTAAGTTCTCGGACTGGCAGGCGAAAGCGCTCCGCCTCGTAAATCGCCTCCCAATCAATATCGTCTTTCTTTGCGACTTCAAGCATGGTTCGTAGGCTCCTTTTCGTTGGAATGGCAGCTTTCAGCCAACCTAAGCCTTGAAACCCGCATGGATGCTAGCAGACTGCGGGTTCGATTCCCGCCGCCTCCACCAACCTCTTCCAAAAAGCCGCTGATTCGTCAGCGGCTTTTTCATTTCTGCTGGTCCGCTGTATCCACTGTTCATGTCGATTTCCTCCTCGCGAGAAATTCGTTGACGCTAGCAATCTGGTATTTCTCGTCAGCCAAAGCGATAAGGAAATAAGACCGCATGCAAGATTCGCTAGCTGAGCTGCAACAGGCCCGGCCCACCATAACCGTGCGCTGTTCGAAGGCGTAGCCGGTTAGGATGACCAGAACCTTTGCGGAGGTGCGCATGGAGTACAAGGACTATTACAAGACTTTGGGGCTGGAAAAAAACGCCTCCCCGGATGACATCAAGAAGGCCTACCGCAAGCTCGTGCGCCAGTACCACCCGGACGTCAGCAAGCACAAGGACGCGACCGAGAAGACCAAGGAAATCAACGAAGCCTACGACGTGCTGGGTGACGCCGAAAAGCGTGCGGCCTACGACGACCTGGGCCGCCGCGGCCAGCAAACCCGCGAAGGATTCCGGCCGCCGCCGGACTGGGCCTCGCAGCACGATTTCTCCGGCGCCGACGCGGACGACATCTTTGCCGACCTGTTTGCGCACATGGGGCGCCGTGGTCGCACGGGCGCCGGCCCGGGTGCGGGCTTCCAGATGCGCGGCGAAGACATACACGCCGCGATCACGATCGACCTGCACGACGTCTACACCGGCGCGACGCGCAACATCAGCCTGCGCGCGCCGGTGCAGGACGCGCAAGGCCATGTGACGATGCAGGAAAAGACCCTGAGCGTGAACATTCCAAAAGGCGTCACGCCCGGCCAGCAGTTGCGGCTGGCCGGACAGGGCCAGCCCGGGATAGGGGGCGGCCCGGCGGGCGACCTGTACCTGGAAATCCAGTTCAGCGAAGACCCGCGCTACCGGGTAGAGGGCGCGAACGTGTATGAGACCGCGCCTGTGGCGCCATGGGAAGCGGCGCTGGGCGCGAGGATATCGGTGCCTACACCGTCCGGGACGGTCGAAGTTTCGGTCCCCGCAGGATCGCAAAACGGGCGCAAACTGCGCCTGAAGAGTCGCGGCATCCCGGCCGCCACGCCAGGCGACCTGTACCTGATCCTCGCAGTGGTGCTGCCCCCGGCTGATACTCCGCACGCAAAAGAGCTTTACGAACAGATGGCGCGCGAGATGTCCTTCAATCCGCGTGAAAACATGGGAGCCTGAACGATGCAACAGCCACAGACCCTGACCGGCGTGCTGCTGGAAGAAGTGGCCCTGAGCCTGGAAGAACTGGCGCGGGCGGCGAACGTGGAACCGGAGTGGGTAGTGCGCCACGTGCAGGCCGGCGTGCTGGGCGGGGAGCCAGCGGTGCAGGTGACGAGCCTGCGTTTTGGCAGCAGCGACCTGGACCGTGTGCGGCGCCTGCTCAGCATCGAGCGCGACTTCGAAGCCAACGAGCAGATCGCGGCGCTGGTGATCGACCTGAGTGACGAGGTGCGGCGACTGCGCACGAGGATGCGCGTGCTGGGCCTCGAATAGGGCCTATGGCGTAACGCCAACTGTACGCCCTGGGGTCAATCGAATGTAAAAGGGGACAAGCTTGTCCCCTTTATCGAATCGCTGCTCGTTTTCCTTACGACGTCGGCCCCGGATCCATTCCCGCCTGCTGAATCACCATCAACTCCTTCATCAGCGCCTCGTTAAACGCCGGAATATCATCCGGCTTGCGACTCGTGATCAGCTTGCCGTCCACCACCACCTCGTCATCCGTCCACTCCGCTCCCGCAGCCTTCAGGTCGTCCTGGATCGCCGGATAGCTGGTCAGGTGCTTCGATTCCGCAATCCCTGCCTCGATCAGCGGCCACGGACCATGGCAGATCGCCGCGATCGGCTTGTCGGCGTCGTCGAACGCCTTGATGAAGGCAATCGCCTCCGGCATCTGGCGCAGCTTCTTCGGATTCTCCTCCCCGCCCGGCAGCAGCAGCGCATCGAAGTCCGCTTCCTTGGCCTGCGCCAGGCTCAGTTCCACCTTGAACTTGTCGCCCGGCTGGTCGTGGTTCATGCCCTGCACTTCCTCGCCCGCGCCCTTGGGCGAAACGAGGGTCACGCGCACGCCCTTCTGCTCCAGGAAACTGCGCGGCCCCGTGTACTCGACCTGTTCGACGCCATCGGTCATCAGGACCGCAACGCGCCGGCCGACCAGGTCCTTCTCGCTCACCAGGTCCAGGTGATCGCCCGCATTCACAATATTTTCCATATGCCCTCCTGTCTGGTTGGTTCGCTAGTCGGGTCGATTGTAGGACGCCGACATCGCAGGCGTCGCGCGAATGATGGACCTAAGGCAGCAGATAACAGACGTCGTCGCGGTCGCGCCGATCCGGCCGCGTGCACAGGAAGCCGTCCAGCCCGAGCCGGACCGTACCGTCCAGGCCGGCGCCGTCGACTTCCTCGCCGCGCAGGATGACCTGCAGCTCGCGGTAGGGCACCTCGATCGCGAAACGGTCGAGCAGTGCGGCCAGCGCCCGTGCCCCGCTCGCGCCCGGCAGGAAACGTTCGAACATCCGCGACGACACCGGCCCCACCTTGATGCGGATGCCGAGTTCCGGGCGCAGCAGGCGCTCGCCGAGGGTTGCGCCGAGGCCGACGTCGCAGTTGTTCTCGCCCAGCCGGCTGCGGTCGCCCGTGCCGAGCGGATCCCACTTGCCGGCGAACTGCTCGACCTTGACCGGTACCTGCAGGTATTCGGACAGTACGCCCGCGATCAGGTGCGCCGGCACCGCCCGGCTACGCAGCTGGGCGGCGAAGTAGGCCAGGTTCTCGAATGCCAGGCCGCCCCCGGGCTGGCCCTGCCCCGGCGCCTGCCAGCCCGCGCCGGCCAGCGCCACGAGCTGGGCCAGGAAGCGGTCGCGGTTGTGCTCGTCCGCGCCGCCGCGCACCCGGTATTTTCTCCAGGCGCGGTAGAACAGCGCCACCTGGCGGCTGGAGAAGGCATCGTAGAAGGCGCGCGGCCCTTCGTCGCGCGTGGCATGCTCCCAGGCGGCGATGCGCTCGGTGTAGTGCAGCGGCAGCGCGCCGTTCAGGCCGAGCAGGCCCATCACCGCCGTGCGCACCCGCAGGCGCATCGCGTCCGCGCCGCCCTGGCCCTGCCCCTGCTCGAGCTGCAGCGCATCGATGTCGCTCGCCGGGAAGGCCAGCGACAGGCTGTTCTCGAAGCGGATCGCGGTCTCCAGCGCGACGCCGTAGCGGCGCAGCCAGCGCGACAGCAGGCGAATGGCCTGGAAGAATTCGTAGCGCCAGGGTTCGGCCAGCAGCTCAGTGATCACAGCGCGATCACACCAGCGTCAGGTTACCGTTGCATGGTTCACATCGCAGGAGCTCCCTGTCGGTCTGCGCCGAGCGCAGCACCAGCCGCGTGAAACTGTTGATGTGCACGTACAGGCCGAAGAAGCGGTTCACCACTTCCGCGAACACATACAGGCTGCTGCCGGCGAAGGCCTCTTCGTCCACCGTCATGCGCACCTCCAGCCCGTGGACCAGCGTGGCGCCGCTCTTGTTGCGCATCCAGGCCGTGGACGGCAAGGTCTCCATGGCCGTGATGCCGGCGATCTGGCGCTGGGTCGCCGCCGAGCGCGACACGTCGTACAGGGTCAGCACCTCGCGGAAGGCATCGAGGTCGCCGAGCGAGCGGTGGTTGAGCGCGAGCTGGGCCACCAGGCGCCAATGCGCGCCGCCCGAGGAGGGAAAGCGGTGCGGCAGCGTCGGGCGGCGCAGCAGGTGGATCGGCACGCCGCCGGTGGCGGTTTCGCTGGTCAGGTCGCCGTCCGGGGCCCCGAAGCCTGTGCTGGCGGCGTGCGCGCCGTTGGTGCAGGTCAGGTCGATCGAGGCCACGCACTGCTCGTCGGCCGCCAGGGTAAAGCCGGCATCGGTGAAGCCGATCTTCATGCGCTGCCGGTGCATGCCGCGGTCGTCGCGGCGGGCGAACCAGTAGCGTTCGCGCAGCTCGCCGCCTTCGCCGTGCCGCAGCCCGTAGTAGGGACGGTAGGCAATCGACTGCACCCTGCCCTCCGCCGTGCGCAGCACGTTGACGGTGTCGATGCTGTAGACCTCCACGTCTTCTTCATGGCGCCCCGGCACCACGTCGTACATGGCCGTGCGGTGCGTGATCCGCACCGGCATCGCGGCCTGGTGGAACAGGTTGACCACCGGCGTGCAGCCTGGCACCAGGTGGGCCGCCTCCAGCGTCCCGAGCAGGCGCGCGGCGCCGCTGTCGCCGTGCAGGCCGCCCACGATCAGGTGCAGGGTGAAACGGTGCGCGGCCGCCGGCAGCATCGGCGCCAGCTTGCCCAGGTCGATGTCGATGAAGTGGAACTTGTCGGGGAAGGCGAAGTACTCGCTCAGCAGCCGGTAGGCGGCGTGCTCGCTGGGGCGCAGCGGCACCAGCGCATCGTCGTGGCCGAAGCCGCCCAGCGCCAGCGGCATGCGCTCGAGCTGGCGCCACGGTCCGCCGTCGCCGATTTCCAGGTAGCTGGCGCCGACGTGCATGAACAGGGTGTCGATCAGGCTTGCTGCCAGCAGCGGATCGGCATCGACGTAGAGGCGCAGGCGCGGCAGGCCGAGCTGGCGCAGCAGGCGCGCCGGCGCGGCGCTCTCGATCGTCACCGCCACCTGCCCGGTGGCGCGCGCCGGCAGCCGCACATGGGCCGGCGCATGCACCACGGGCTCGTAGCGCGCCCGCGCCACGCCGACCGGCGCCAGCATCAGGGAACTGGCGGTGCGGAAGCGGCAGACCGTGCCCTTGGCGTGCAGCGCACTCATCTCGGTCCCGCGCGGCACCGATTGCACCTGCTCGACCTTGCCCGGAACCTGCGGCCCGGCGCCGCTGCCGATGCGCGCGATCGAGCAGGAGGGAATCCCCTGCAGGAAATAGGGATAGAGGCTGCCCAGCAGGGCTTCGGTGAACTCGGGATAGTCGTCGTCGAGCTTGCGGGCGGTGCGCGCATTGAGCAGGGCACAGGCCTGGATCAGGCGGCGAATGTGCGGGTCTTCGAGGCCTTCGGCGCCAAGGCCCAGTTCGCTCGCCAGCCGCGGATACTGGTGCGCCAGCTCGCGGCCGACCGTGTTCAGGTAGACCAGTTCACGCTCGTAGTACGGCAACAGTTCTTCCATGGCCCTCTCCTCTCAAGCGTTAAAGGTCGTGCAGTTTTGCGCACGAGACCTTGCGACGGCTCAAGAACGGATGAGCAGTAGCTATTCGGCACGCATTGGATGACGAGCGCGGGGAGCGTGTGGTTCAGTAGGCGGCTTAATCAGTAAAATGGAGGGCTTTCCAGTATCGCCAGACCGACATGACCAGCACCACCTCCCCATCCAGCACCGCTTCGCCCGTACGCACCGAGATTTCCACCTTGTGGCGCCTGTCCTGGCCGATGCTGGTCGGTCAGCTGGCCACCGTGGGCATGGGTGTCGCCGACGTGGCGATGACCGGTCACGTCAGCGCCGAGGAACTGGCCGCCGTGTCGCTCGGCACCTCGGTGTGGTCGATCGTGCTGGTCACCGTGATGGGCACCATGATGGCGATCAATACCGTTGTCGCCCACGAGATCGGTGCGGCCCGCTACGACCAGGTGCCGCATTCGGTCCGCCAGGCGATGTGGAAGGGCCTGCTGGTCGGGCTGGTCGGCTGCCTGTTCGCCAACCTGTGCACCCTGCTCTTCGGCCATGTCGGTCTCGACGAGCAGGTCGCCGGCCGTGCCGCCATGTACCTGCACGTGGCCAGCCTCGGCATGCCGGCCTTCGGCTGCTTCCGCGCGCTGTACGGCTACAGCACGAGCATCAACCAGACCAAGCCGATCATGTGGATCGCTATCCTGGGCTGCGTCTTCAACGTATTCGTGAACTGGCTGCTCATCTACGGCAACTGGGGCTTCCCCCAGCTCGGCGCGGTGGGCTGCGCGGTGGCGACCGCGCTCGGCATGTGGCTGATGCTGGGCGCCATGATCGTGTGGGTCAAGCACGCGCCGCCTTACCGCCAGACTTACCCGTTCACCGGCTGGGAAGGGCCGGATTGGAAAGCCATCGGCCCGATGCTGCGCCTCGGCCTGCCGATCGGCATTACCTATTTCGCCGAGGTCAGCGCCTTTGGTTTGATCAGCCTGCTGGTGGCGCGCTTCGGCGTGGTGGCGGTGTCCTCGCACCAGGTCGCACTCAATTTCTCCTCGTTGGTGTTCATGGTGCCGCTGAGCTTCGCGATCGGCATGATGACCCGCGTCGGCCAGGCCATGGGCGAAGGCAATCCGGAGCGTGCGCGCTTCGTGGGCTGGGTCGGCGTCGGCATGTCGGTGAGCTTCGGCGCCCTGTCTGCGCTGGGCATCGCCATCTTCCGCTGGGAGATCGCGGCCGCGTACACCTCCGATCCGGCGGTGCAGGCCGCCTGCGCCCACCTGCTGCTGTTCGCGGCCCTGTTCCAGCTGTCCGATGCGACCCAGGTCGCCACCGCCTCGGCGATCCGCGGCTACCAGGTGACGCGTCCGCCGATGATCATCCAGCTGCTGGCCTTCTGGGGGGTATCGCTGCCGCTCGGCTGCATCCTGGGCCTCGCGCCGGGCTGGTTCCCGTGGACGCCGGCCGCACCGATGTCGACCACCGGTTTCTGGATCGGCCTGGTGGTGGCGCTGACGGTGGCGGCCGTGCTGCTCACGTGGTCGTTCGAAAAGCTGGCGCGCCAGCGCATCCGCGACGGCGCCAAACAGCCGGTGGCACATCGGCACGCCGAACCGACGTAATTACAGCTTTTGAGGGCCGACTCTGGTATCGTTCCGCAGTTGTCGCAAATTAACTTATACCAGAGACATTTACATGCGCCCTCTCCTGCTCCTTATGGCCGCTCTCGCGGCCGCTCCCGCTTCGGCTGAACGCCTGACGCTGGACCGCATCTACGGCGATCCGGCCCTGGCCGGCGCCAGCGTGAAGACCCTGCGCGTCTCGCCGGACGGCGAACGCGTGACCTTCCTGCGCGGCCGTGCCGACAACCAGTACCAGCAGGACCTCTGGGAATACAACATGAAGACCAAGAGCACCCAGCGCCTGGTCGATTCCAAGCGCCTGGTGCCGAACGAAGAACTCTCGCTCGAGGAAAAGGCACGCCGCGAGCGCGCCCGTACCGCGGGCCTGTCGGGCATCATCAATTATTACTGGTCGCCGGACGGCAAGCAGCTCTTGGTGCCGATCGGCGGCGACCTGTTCCTGATCGACGCCGCCAAGCCTGACGCGCCGCGCAAGGTCGCCTCGGGCAACGTCACCGATCCGAAGATCTCGCCGAAGGGCCGCTACGTTTCCTTCGTGCGCAACCAGAACCTGGTCGTGATCGACCTGCAGACCGGCGCCGAGCGCCAGCTGACGGTCGACGGCAAGGGCACGATCCATAACGGCGAAGCCGAATTCGTCGCGCAGGAAGAGATGGACCAGCATACCGGCTACTACTGGGCGCCGGACGATTCCGCGATCGCCTACCGCCGCTATGACGAAGCGCCGGTGCCGGTGGCGCGCCGCTTCGAGATCTTCGCCGACCGCACCGAAGTGATCGACCAGCACTACCCTGCTGCGGGCGACCCGAACGTGCTGATCGAGCTGATGATCGTGAACCCGGCCACCGGCCAGCAGCGCAAGGTGGACCTGGGCGCCGAGAAAGACATTTACCTGGTGCGCGCCGACTTCAGCGCCGACGCCAAGACCCTGGTCTACCAGCGCCAGACGCGCGACCAGAAGCGCCTCGACCTGGTCGCCGTCGACGTCGACACCCTGGCCCAGCGCCCGCTGCTGACCGAAACCTCGAAGACCTGGGTCGAGATCCACAACGACCTGCGCTTCCTGAAGAACAAGAAAGCCTTCATCTGGGCCTCGGAACGCAGCGGCCGCAAGCACCTCTACCTGTATGGCCTGGACGGCAAGTTGCAGGTCCCGCTGTCGAAAGGCGAATGGGGCGTGGACAGCATCCTGGCGGTCGACGAGGACGGCGGCCGCGTCTACATCTCGTCGAGCAAGGACGCGATGATCGACAAGCAGACCTACGCGCTCAAGCTGGACGGCGGCAATGCCGCCAACCCGGTGCGCATCACGGCCGGCGACGGCTGGCACGAGGCGGCGTTCGCAGGCAACGGCAAGATTTTTGTGGATACCTACTCGAACCCGACCACGCCGCCGCAGGTGTCGATCCGCCGCGCCGACGGCACGATGGTGGAATGGCTGGAAAAGAACGAGCTGAACGCGAACCACCCGTACGCCAAGTACATGCCGGACCACCTGCCGACCGAATACGGCACGATGAAGGCCAAGGATGGCCAGACCCTGCACTATTCGATCATCAAGCCGGCCAATTTTGATGCGAGCAAGCGCTACCCGGTGTTCCTGTTCACCTACGGCGGCCCGCACTCGCAGCGCGTGACCCGCGCCTGGGGCAATTATTTTGACCAGTACATGGCGCAGCAGGGCTTCGTGGTGTTCCGCCTGGATAACCGCGGCTCGGGCCGCCGCGAGCGCGTCTTCACCGACGCCCTCTATGGCAATCTCGGCTCGGTCGAAGTGGAAGACCAGGTGACCGGCATCGATTGGCTGGCCCAGCAGAGCTTTGTCGATCCGAAGCGCATTGGCGTGTTCGGCTGGAGCTACGGCGGCTTCATGACGCTGCGCCTGCTGTCGGCGGCATCGGACAAGATCGCGATGGGCGTGTCGGTGGCCCCGGTGACCGACTGGGCGCTGTACGACACCCACTACACCGAGCGTTATGTGGGCGGCACCCCGAAATCGGATCCGAAGGCCTACGAGCGCAGCGGTGTGTTCGCCCACCTGGACGGCATGAAGTCGCCCCTGCTCCTGATCCACGGCATGGCTGACGATAACGTGCTGTTCACCAACACCACGCGCCTGATCGACGAGCTGGTGAAGCGTAACGTGCAGTTCGATCTGATGACCTATCCGGGCGCCAAGCACGGCATTTCGGGCAAGGTCAACCAGCGTCACGTGTATGGGATGATCGAGGCCTTCTTCAAGAAGAACCTGGGTGGAACGGCGGCTAAGTAAGCCGATTTTCGCCAAGTAAATCAGCCGCCCGAGGGCGGCTGTTTCATTTCAGCGCTCCGAAAACAACAACAGCCGCACGCGGGCGGCTGTTTGCGAAGCGTGAAACAGATTAGTGGCGGCGTGCCGCGTCGTCCAGCTTCTCTTCCACATGCTCCTGGGTATCGCCAGCAGCCTTCTGGACCTTGCCTTCAACTTTGGTCGCCTTGCCCTTGGCTTCCTGGGTCGGGCTGTCGATCGCATCACCAAATTCCTCTTGGATCTTGCCGCCGATTTCTTTCAGTTTGCCCTTGACTTGGTTTTCGTTAATCATGGTCTTCTCCTTTAAGAAAACATGTCCGGATGGCCATGCATGGGTACAGAATACGGCAGCGTCGACAGCGCTTCTGTTCGCGTCCGCACATTACACAAATGTCAGCATTTGCGCGACGTCAAGACACTGGGAATGCTAATCTTTTGTCAACACGACCATCCCGCTCGAAAGGCTGATGCCATGACCGAACAACACCACGAACATGCTTCCGATCCGCCGCAAACCCAGCGCCGCCTCGCCAAGCGGGTGACGATCATCAACGGCCTGGCCATCCTGTTCATCGCGCTCGCAGCCGCCATCGTGCTGGCCGCCGATGCCCTGCTGCTGGTCTTCGCCTGCATCCTGTGCGCCATCCTGCTCTACAAGCTGAGCGAGATCATGGCGCGCCGCTTGCACATGAAGCGCAAGTGGGCCCTGACCATCGTGGTGCTGGCGCTGGCGGCCATCATCGGCCTCGGCAGCTGGGCCATGGCGCCGCAGATTTCCGAGCAGTCGAGCAAGCTGGCCAAGGAAATCCCGGCCGCCGTCGAGCGGCTGCAAGCCGCGGTGCAGCAGCAACCGCTGCTCAAGCGTGTCGCCAGCGAACTGCCGCCGCCGGAACAAATCGTCAAGCAAATGGGCAACATGGTGCCGAACGCCGGGCTGTTCTTCGGCGGCGTGCTGGGCGCCATCGGCAACGTGATCATCATCATCTTCGTCGGCATCTATTTCGCCGCGTCGCCGCAGCTGTACACCAATGGCGCCATCCGTCTCGTGCCGCAAAGCAAACGGCCGCGCGCCCGGGAAGTGCAGCAGGAACTCGGGCAGACGCTGGCGAGCTGGCTGCTGGGCAAGGCCGCCTCGATGCTAATCGTCGGCATCGCCACCTCGATCGGCCTGTCCATGCTGGGCGTGCCGCTGGCGCTGATCCTCGGCATCATTGCCGGCCTGC
This sequence comes from Massilia sp. UBA6681, assembly GCF_002454935.1. Lineage (NCBI taxonomy): Bacteria > Pseudomonadati > Pseudomonadota > Betaproteobacteria > Burkholderiales > Oxalobacteraceae > Massilia > Massilia sp. UBA6681. The sequence goes on along the minus strand of NZ_DKJX01000072.1, from coordinate 8,587 downwards.
TCGACTTCATCCCCTACCTGGGCCCGATCATGGCCGGCATACCAGCGGTGCTGCTGGCGCTGTCGATCAGCCCGGAGCTGGCGCTGTACACGGTGCTGCTGTTTACCGGCATCCAGCTGGTCGAAGGCTATGTGCTGCAGCCGCTCATCGAAGCCCGGGCGGTGGACCTGCCGCCGGCCCTGGTCGTCGTCATGCAATTGGTCTTCGGCACCCTGTTCGGCTTTGCCGGGGTGGCGCTGGCAACCCCGCTGGCGGCCGGGCTGGCGGTACTGGTCAAGATGCTCTACATCGAGGACGTGCTGGGCGACCGGCCGGCCCAGAAACGAAGTTAGCGCACAGAACCCCACGGGGGTCAAACCCCACGGGGGTCAGGTCTGACATTCGGACACGAACTCAAGCATTAGGCTGTTGTATTGCTCAGCCCGTGTCTAAATGTCAGACCTGACCCCGTCTGTGGGACGGACAAGAAAAAGCCGCGCAGTGCGCGGCTTTTTCATGGTGGCGGCAAGGCTCAGCGGTTGCCCTTGACGATGTCTTTCACGTCGCCCACCTTTTCCTGCACCTTGCCTTCGGCCTGGTTGGACACGCCTTCGCGCTGGGCCTGGCGGTTGCCGACGGCTTCGCCGACCTTCTCCTGGATCTTGCCGCCGATGTCCTTGGCCTTGCCTTTGATTTGATCGTCGTTCATGTCAGTCACCCTCTTCGGTTGTGAAGCGAGGTCCCACCATAGGCGCGATGAGCGGGGCGTTCTGTTCGCCAGTTAACACACTGGCTTTCGCCAGACGCTGGCCAGCCAGGGCTGCTCCTCGCGCGGCAAGCCGGCTGGGCGGTAGTAATGATGCAGTGGCGTAAAACCCGCCGCGGTCAAGTAGTGCTCCCAAGTCTCGTAGTCGTGGTAGCTGCCGTAGCGCGGGCCGTTCCAGCCTTCACGGTTGTCGCCGCGCGGATTCGAGCTGAACAGGACGCCGCCCGGTTTCAAGGCGCCGTAGAGCTGCGCCAGCACGCCGGGCAGTTCGGCGCTGGGGACGTGGAACAGCGAGGCATTGGCAAAGATGCCGTCGAACATGGCCGGCGGCAGGTCGAGGTGCAGGAAATCCTGGTGCCAGACTTCGCAGCCGCTGAAGCTGCGCGCCATCTCGGCGAAACGGGCGCTGCCGTCCAGGCCGATGGCCTTGTGGCCCAGGCTGGTGAAGGTCTTGAGGTCGCGGCCCGGGCCGCAGCCGAGGTCGAGGATCGTCCAGGGCGCCGGGGCCTCGATCGCGCCCAGCAAGGCATCGATGTTCTGGATGACGTCGTGGTCGATGGTGCCGGCGAAGAAGGCGTCGGCGGTCTGGTCGTAGTGGGCCAGGGTGCGGCGGGAGATGTCGTCTGCGTTCATGACAGCATTATCCGCCAGAGCGCGGCGCGAGCGAACAGAATCCGTCCGTTCGCGCCGCTCACGCCATTACCAGACGCGCACGCGCTGCTCCGGCGCCAGGTACAGCTTCTGTCCCGGCTGCACGTCGAAGGCCTTGTACCAGGCATCCAGGTTGCGTACGGTGTAGGTGCGGTACTGGCCCGGCGAGTGGCCGTCGGTCAGCACGTTGCGGCGCAGTGAGGCTTCGCGCATCTTGGTGCGCCAGCTCTGGGCGAAACCGGTGAAGAACGCGCGGTCCGCCTCCGTCCCGGCCGCCTTGCCGCTCGGCGAGGCCTTGAAGGCGTCGTAGGCCGCGGCCAGGCCGGCCAGGTCGGACAGGTTCTCGCTCAGCGTCAGCTGGCCGTTGATGGCCAGGTCATCGAAGGGTTTATAGGCGTTGTACTGCTCCACCAGCTTCTGCGAGGCCTTCTTGAAATGGGCCAGGTCTTCCTCCGTCCACCAGTCGCGCAGGCGGCCTTGGGCGTCGAACTGGGCGCCCATGTCGTCGAAGCTGTGGCTGATCTCGTGGCCGATCACCGAGCCGATCGCGCCGTAGTTGTGCGCATCCGATGCCTTCGAATCATAGAACGGCGGCTGCAGGATCGCGGCCGGGAAGTTCAGCGCGTTCTGCAGCGGCAGGTTCACGGCATTGACCAGCTGCGGCGGCATCGCCCACTCGGTCTTCCTGGGCTTCTGCTTGAGCTTGGCGAGCTGCTGGGTGTAGTGGAATTCCTGCGCGCGCAGCACGTTGCCCAGCGCGTCGTTCGGCGAGACCTTCAGGCCCTCGTAGGACTTCCACGCATCCGGATAGCCCACGCCCACGTACATGGTGCGCACCTTTTCCTTGGCCTGGGTGCGGGTCGAGGGCGCCATCCAGTCGAGCTTGTCGATGCGGCGCTCGAAGGCGGTCTTGATGTCGGCGACCATCTTCAGGATGCGCGCCTTGTCCTCGGCCGGGAAGTACTTGGCGACGTACATCTTGCCGACGGCTTCGTCCATCGCGCCATTGGTGGCGGCCAGGGCGCGCTTCCAGCGCGGCGACTGCTGCGGCGAGCCGGTCAGGCCCTTGCCGTAGAACTCGAAGCGCAGGTCGGAATAGGCTTTCGGCAGCGTGCTGGCGAACTGGTTCAGGCTGTGGAAGGCCAGGTAGTCCTTCCAGGTGCCCAGGTCGGTGGCGGCCACCTGCTCGGCGGCGCCCTTGAGCGCCCCCGGGTGGTAGGCGATGAAGCGGTCCTGGCCAGCCAGGCGCGCGCCCTTCATGAAGGCGTTCCAGTCCATGCCCGGCGCCTTGGCGGCGAAGTCCTTCATGGTCCAGGTATTGTTGGCCTTCTGGATGTCGGCCGACTCTTCGCGCGAAGCGTGGCTCTCGGCCAGTCTTGACTCCAGCGCGAAGATGTTCGCCGCACGCTCGTCGGCCCGGTCGTAGCCGGCCAGTTTCAGCATGGCAGCGATGTACTGCTGGTACTTGGTGCGCAGCTCGGCCATCTTCGGGCTGTTGTCGAGGTAGTAGGCGCGGTCCGGCAGGCCGATGCCGCCCTGCAGCAGGTAGGGCACATTGCGCGACGGGTCGGTCAGCCCCTGGTTGAACCACACGCCGAACAGGTTCGGGGTGTTGAAGTTGGTCGCGTTCAGCGGGTCGACGTCGGCACGCAGGAATTCGCCCAGCACGCGCGAGAGCGCGGCGCGGTCCTCCATCGCCTCGATTCTATCCAGGCGCGGCTTGAGCGCGGCCAGGCCGGCCGACTCGATCGCCGCCTCGTTCATGTACGCGGTGTAGAAGTCGGCCACCTTGCGCGCCTCGGGAGTGGCGGACTTGCTGGCCGCCGTGTCCTCGATCAGCTTGACGATGCGGGCATTGGTGTCTTCGGCCAGTACGGCCATCGAGCCCCAGGAACCGCGGTCGGCCGGGATCTCGGTCCTGGCCATCCATTCGCCGTTGGCGTAGGCATAGAAATCGTCACCTGGCAGCACGACGGCGCCGGCCGGCGTGGCGGGCGCCACGGCGGCGGCGCTTTGCTCTGCGGCGTAGGATGGAGCCATGGCAAATGCGCCGCACAGCGCCAGGGTGATGGCAGTCTTGTTCAAGGTCCAGCTGGTTTTCATTCGCTTCCCTTCTTGTGAAAGTGGTGTTTGCTCTTTATTGCAGGGCGGCGCGGACCTGCGGTAACAGGCGCGCTTTCTGGTCGGCGCGGATGCGCACGCCGTTGCCGACGCGTTCGGCTTCGACAACGCCGTCCGGACCGAAGTTCTTGCGCATGTACGCTTCCATCATCTCCGCATGCACCGGATTGCTGGAGGAAGCGACGATGCTGGCGAACAGGCTGTTGCGGCCCAGCGCTTCCATATTGGCCAGCAGCGCGTCGCGGTTGGCGATGGCGAACTTCCAGGTCTGGTCGAGGTGCTCGCCGGCGACCCCGCCAATAATATAAGGCACCAGATCCGGCGGGGTGTGCGGCGACAGGAGCGACTGCAGGGTACGCGCGGCCAGCTGCGGGTCCTGGGCGCCCGTGAGGGCGCGGCCAAAACGGTTACGCTCTTCGCTGGTGGGGGCGTTCGCGGCGCGCGCGGCAAGAAGCTCGTAGGTGGCCTTGTCCGCATAGCGGCCGGCGGTGCCGGTGACGAAGTCGATCATCGAGGGCGGCACCGAGGACGGGTCCTGCACATAGCGCGCGAACCTGGCCTTGCCCTCGTCGATGGCCTGGCGGTCGCCGGCGCGGGCCAGCGCGGTGGCCAGCATGCCGCGCAGCTGGGCGTCCTCGGCGGTCTCCCCCGGCTTTTCTTCCCAGCCCAGCTTGTCGAACTTCGGGCGCGCGAAATCGACCAGGAAGCGGCGGATCAGGGCCTGTTCCGGCTCGCCGCGCGCCAGCGAGTCGAGCGTGCGCAGGTTCGACAGGATCGCGTCCCAGACCGCCACGCGCGGCTCGTCGCCGTACTTGCGCACCAGGTCGAGGTAGGCCTCCAGGCCCATGCGGCCGTTCGAGGCGAAGCTCCAGGTGTCCGACAGCAGCTTCAGGCGCGTGCTGTCCGGCAGGCGCGGCGCCTGCTCGGCCAGGGCGTGGAAGCTGGCCGCGTCGTACTGCACGCGGAAGTAGCCGACGCTGTGCGGGTCGACCACCAGGGTGCCGTCGCAGCTGCCCTGGTTGATGGTCGTGCTGGGGCCGGACAGCAGCGTGGTCCAGGCCTTGCCGTTGACGGTGCCGACCTGCAAGGGCACGTTCCACAGGCGTTTTTCACGGGGCGGCTCGTCGAGGCGGTACTGCTCCTGCGACAGCGTCACCTTGCGCCTGCCCTCCTCGCAGGCCTGCTCGACCCGGATCAAGGGGAAGCCCGGCTGGAGGGTCCAGTCCGAGGCCAGCTTCCCGACCGGCTTGCCGGAAGCCTTTTCCAGCGCGGCCCACAGGTCGCTCGATGTCGTATTCGAATACTGGTGCTTCGCCATGTAGGCGCGCATGCCCTTGCGGAAGGCCGATTCGCCCAGGTAGGCTTCCAGCATGCGCAGGAAAGCCTCGCCCTTCAGGTAGGTGATGGCATCAAAAGCCGCCGCGGCCTGCTCCTCGGTCTCGATCGGGGTCTGGATCGGGTGGGTGGTCTTGCGCGCGTCCAGGTTCATCACGTATTCGCGCTCGGCCATGCCTTCCAGGTAGGGACGCCATTCGGGGTGGAAGTGGTGCGTCGCCTTGGTCGCCATCCACGAGGCGAAGCCTTCGTTGAGCCACAGATTGTCCCACCAGGCCATGGTCACCAGGTTGCCGAACCACTGGTGCGCCAGCTCGTGGGCGTTGATGTTGAAGGTGAACTTCTTGACCTTCTCCGGGCTTCTCTTCGGGTCGTACAGCAGGGTCGGCTCGTTGTAGACGACCGCGCCCCAGTTTTCCATGGCGCCGTTGAAACCGCCCGGAATCGCGATCTGGTCCAGCTTGGGCAGCGGGTACGGGATGCCGAAGTAGTTGTTGAAGTAGCGCAGCAGGTCGCGTGTGGCCCCCAGGGCAAAGGTGGCCGAGCCGAGCTTGCCTTCGGTCGTCACGATGCCGATGTCGACGCCATCCTGCTTGCTTGATAAGCGCTCGAGCTCGCCGGCCACCAGCACCACCAGGTAGCTCGGCATCTTCGGGGTGTTGCCGAAGCTGATGCGCTGCATCCCGCCGGCGAGGTCTTCGCGCTTGTCGATCGGGGTGGTGGAGTAGGCCTTGAAATTGCCCGGCACGTCGACGGTGAGCTTGAAGCGCGCGCGGAAGGCCGGTTCGTCCCAGGTCGGGAGCATGCGCCGGGCGTCGGTCGGCGCCATGGTGGTGGCGATCAGCTTCTTGTCCTGGCCGCCCGCCTTGTAGTTCACGTAGAACAGGCCGCGCCCTTCGCGGTTGATCTGGCCGCGGAAGGCCAGCGCCAGCGCGTACCTGCCGGGCGCCAGCGGCTGGGACAGCGCGAAGCGCAGGGTCTGCTGCTTCTTGTCGAGGATGGGGTCGAGTTTCAAGCTGCCGATGTGCTTGCCCGTCAGGCTGGCCGAATCGATCTGCATGTTCTCGGCGTTCAGCATGATGGTCGAGGTCGGCTTCAGGACGTCGATCTCGACCGTCTGGGTGCCGCGGAAGCTGTTGGCGGCGACGTCCGGCACGATGTGGGCGTCGTACTGCAGCGGCACCACGTCCTTCGGCAGCTTGCCCGGCGTTGCCGCGAAAGAAAACGGCGCCTCGGCCTGCGCCGTGGCGGCGCCCAGGGCCAACGCAAGCGCGGCCGTGGCTTTGCGAGCCCGGGCGACTGGCATGTCTCTCATAAGTCTCTCTCTCGAATCTGTTTTTATGTGACGGTTCCTGCGCGCGACGGCGCAAGAACCCAGCACGCACTGTAGGAAAGCCCGGCGCCGCCTGCGCCCGGATTGCGACAGACTGCAAAAAACGGGGCCAGACTGCTGAAACCGGGGAATGGCGGAGGCATTCGAAAAAAATCCGAAATTTTTCTCGAATTACCCTAAAGTTCCCGAAAGCCCATCCGTAAATGCCTTAGATACCCGGCAATCCGGCCGGCGTTCATTGCCTTGGTGCCAACATGACCTCGAACGACGTCCTCTCGATGTACGAAAACCTCGCTGGCCTCAGCAGCCAGATGAAGGGCGCCGCCGAGGCTGGCGACTGGACCGGTTTCGACAAGCTGAACGTGCAGGCGGCGGTGGCCGCTGGGGCCGCGATCGGCGGCGTGCCGGCACTGGAAGGCGCCAAGCGCCAGCGCAAGATCGACCTGCTCAAGCAGCTGATGGCCAATGACCGCGCGATTCGCGACGTGACCGAACCCTGGATGGGGCAGCTGGACCGCGCGATGTGCGCGCACTGAACAGCACGAATTGACGATCGAAGGCACCTGCGGGTGCCTTTTGTTTTTTGGCTACGATTCCAGCTTGCTCAGCTTGCCCAGGCAGCGGCGCTGGTAACTGTTGAGCCCCTCCGTGACGAGCGCATCGTCCTCGGCCAGCTTCCCGGCATCGATCAAGAGCCGCAGCTTGGCGATGTGATCCCCCTGCGCCAGCGCCTGCGCCAGGTTCGGGCCATCCGGTTCGCCGGCCCGGGCGATTGCCTCGGCCACCGTATCCGGGAAATCCCAATGCCTGGCGATGACCGCCGACAGCTGCCGGCTGCGCGCCAGCAGTTCCACCCCGAACGCTTCGGAGGCCGGCACCTTGCCGTTCTGGCAGATGCGGTCGCCAAGGCGGAAGGCGACGATCAGCCCGACGTCCTGCATCAGCCCCGCCAGGCAGGATTCGAAGATGTCGGCCGCCACCGCCGAAGCCATCAGGCTCGCCGCCACCGCGCATCTTTCGGAATGGTTCCATACCAGCGGCGCCGCACGGCGGGCAAAGCCCGCCTCGTGCAGCCTGATGAGGGGCCGGAAGGCGACCCGCGCCAGCAGCATGCGCAAGCCGTTCTGCCCGAGCAGCATGATGGCGGCGTCCAGGGTCTTGATCGGGGTGACCGGACGATAATAGGCGCTGTTGGCCTCGCGCAGCACTTCGGCCACCAGCACCACGTCTTCGGCCACCTGGCCGGCCAGCTCGCCCGTGCTGACGCTCTCGTCGCGCAGGCTGCGCAGCAGCTTGGGGATCAGTTCCGGGACCCGCGGCACCAGCTCGGCCGCGATGGCCGGGTTCTGCGCCAGCGTGCGCACCTGCTCCAGGATCAGGCGCTCGGCCTCGGGCGGCGCGTCGAACCTTGCCGGGCCAGCCAGCCAGAGGTAATACAGGGCGTCGGTCGCGGCATGGTCCGTGCCGCCGCCCGGCTCCTCGGGCGCGGCCGCCTGGGGTTCCGCGCCGCTCAATAAACGATTGATCCAGTTCTTCATAGTCCGCCAGGGTCTGTGCCGCAGGTGGGATTGTAGCCCAAGGGCCCACCATGCAAAACGCATGAACTGCGAATGGACGTCCTGAAAAGACAAAAGCGCCCGCAGGCGCTTTGAGATGTGCCCGAGCAGAAGGCTCGGCCACGGAATCGGGGAGAGCGATCACCAGGTATCTCCTGGCGTCGCCTCTTGCCGGTTGCATCCGGCGTTCGCTGCCTCAGTTGACACGCGAACCGCTTCCGGACACAGGCGTTTCTTCAACGTCTGCCTGCTTTCCGCGCCACGCTATCGGTGGTGGCTGCGCCAGGCCTCTGTGCCGTTCGTGATCTCGCGACCACGGAGTGAGTATAGCAAGAATTTCAATCTTGTGTAGACGAGTTGTGCGCGGCCTCGTCCAGGGTCGGCTCGCGCGCCGAGGCAGGCAGGGGCTTGCGTCCCAGCCGCGCCTTGACGCGCGCGCCCAGACCGACGCGGGGCCCTTCCGCGCGCCTTGCCGTCCGCCTGGCGCGCAGGGCGAACACCAGCCCCGCCAGCAGCGCCAGCACGGCGGCACCAAGCGCCGCCAGCAGCCAGGGCGAGCCCTCTTCCGCCGGCGGCTCCGGCTTTTTCTTCTTCAGCCGGTGCACCTGCTGCTGCGGCGCCACCGGCGTTTGCAGGCTTGAAGCCGGCGCGGCGCCCGCCGCCACCTGCAGCAGCTTCACCTTGTCCTCGAGCTGGCCCAGCTGATCGCGCAACATCGCATTCTTGGCCCCCAGCACGACGCAGGCGTCCACCTGTGCCCTGGGCTGCGGGGCCCCGGCGCCCCCCGCCGGGGGGGCAAAGCCCCCCCCCGAGAACGCCCCGCGGCGCGGCGCGTGCCACTCCCCG